>NZ_LGRP01000027.1:0-68860 GCF_001636635.1 Paenibacillus sp. O199 | reverse complement strand
TGGCCGGAATTAGAATATACCATGTACAGATTCGGAACGCAAGCTTTATTTTCAATAAAGTTATCTTTTACTTTAAGTTCTATAAAAAAGAGCCTCTCCATATTGGAAAGGCCCTGTTCTTCTATATGAATTGAAGATTGAACTAGCCAATGACTTCCTGAATATGTAGCTGCCTTTGCTGCATCAGATTGATGATTGTTCCTTCTACCGATACCATCGGCCGTGTAGGATGATCCCGATCAGAGAATATGATCTCACCAATTTGATTATTGCTAAGCTTCACTCGGATACCGTTATGGATCTGTGTGGAACGCTGAACGAATACATTTACGATGGCAGGATCCAATTTGCCAAAAGCCTCGCTCTGAATTTGTTCAAGTACCAGGTACGGTGACTGTGCCTTACGATAGATCTTCTCCAGAGTCATGGCGTGGAAGATATCAGCGATAGCTACAATCTTGGCATAGATATGAATCTGCGTGCCGCTGAGCTGCAGCGGGTAACCCGACCCATCCACTTTTTCATGATGCTGCAATGCTGCAAGTCTAGCTCCCTCATTGATGGCCTTCGCCTGTTTCAGTACCTGATAGCCATATTTCGTATGCTGTCGGATCTCTGCCTGCTCTGACGCAGTTAACGTAGAGGGTTTATGGAGGATCTGTGGGTCCACTTTGTTATTACCAATATCATGGAACAATCCTGCAAAAGCTACCTGCATCCAGTCTTTGGATGGAAGATCCATCCACTGGGCCAACTGATAAGATGTAATGGCACTCAAGACGGCATGATGATACACATAATCATGTTCTTGCATCACTCGTGGACTGAAGGTAAGCACATTATACTGTTTAAGATGAACAAACAATGCTTCCAGCTGTGTACGCAACTCATATACAGGTAATTCAGCCGCCAGGGAGGATAGAAAAGCATTTTTGGTCAGTCCTACCATCTTTTCATACTCTTCATGCAGAGACGGTAAGACAGGTGCTGAGACTGCGCTGCTGCCTTTCCCTGCCCGCTCTCCGTTCTTTTCATTAGCTACATGGACTGAAGAGGCCGACGAAGCCTTAGAACCTGAAGTGCTTGTCCCTGTTCTTTCTTGCTCGATGTCCACTTGATGAATCATAAAGGCTCTGAGTACTTCCACATCTTTGGGCAGAATGACTTTGCCCTTCTGAAACAGAACATTGCCACGAAGCGTTTGCACGTCATTTCCCAGTTTAAGTCCTGGTTTGACTTCAGACAGGGTGATTAATCCCATGTTTATTCCCCTCACTCATCGTTCTTCTATAATGATATCAAGACCATAGTCCCGGTTTTTCACGTTAATTCCCATTATATTACTCAAAAATCAGGCTGTACATCCCAGATTTCGAGGAGAATGGTCCTGGAGCTGTGAAAATAACAAAGGGCCCCCATATGGGAGCCCTCCAATTTCATTGTAATCATGAAATGATTTTCGTTATAGAAAATTGATTCTATGCTTCAGAACCTGAATCATCGCCCTCAACTTCAGCATCGGAAACCGCGCCCTCATCAAGAGTTGACTCTAAACCTTCAGAATCAGCAGCTTCTGCACCTTCAATCAATTCTTCGTCATCTGGTTCTTCCTCATTCTTGTCAATTCGGCTGACTGTAGCTACGGCATCTTCATCGCGAATATGAATCAACTTCACGCCTTGCGTGTATCGACCCATAGTGGATATGCCTTCCATACTCATCCGAATTAACGTACCGCTGGAAGTGATGATCATCAGATCTTCTTCTGTCTTAACCATTTTCAGGCTGACTACCGCACCGTTCTTATCTGTGACGTTAATGGTTTTAATCCCTTTACCGCCACGAGTCTGCATCCGATAATCGCTGACAGGCGTACGTTTACCGTAACCTTTGGCTGTAACAATCAGAACATCCAGTTCCTGGTCAACAACGTCCATACCGATTACGACATCCTGCTCATCCAGTGTAATCCCTTTAACCCCGGTTGCACTCCGTCCCATGGAACGAACATTTCCTTCCGAGAATCGGATGGACATCCCGTGAGCTGTACCCATAATGATCTCTTGAAGTCCGTCTGTCAGCTTAACATCAATAAGGGCATCATCATCACGCAGGGAGATCCCGATCAGACCGCCTTTACGAATATTGGTGTAATCCTCAAGTGGTGTCTTCTTCACAACCCCTTGACGGGTAGCAAAGAACAGATACTTGTCACTTTCGAATTCCTGAACTGGAATCACGGCATTAACCGATTCACCCTGCTCGATCTGAATCAGATTGATAATCGGCGTTCCCCGTGCTGTACGTCCAAGCTCTGGAATCTCATAAGCTTTGAGACGGTACACTTTACCTTTGTCGGTAAAGAACATGAGGTAATTGTGAGAGTTGGTCACAAACAGATGCTCAACAAAGTCGGTATCTTTGGTGTCCATTCCCACAACCCCACGTCCGCCACGCTTCTGACTGCGGTATGTGGATACCGGCAGACGTTTCACATAGCCTGTATGGGTAATAGTGATGATAACCTCTTCACGCGGAATCAGATCCTCGTCCAGAATGCTCTCTTCACCTACAGTGATTTCGGTACGACGATCATCGCTGAAGCGATCACGGATTTCTTGCAGCTCCGTGCTGATAATTTCGAGCACCAGGTGCTCGTTGGCCAAAATTTCACGATATTCCTTAATTTTGACCATCAGTTCGTTATACTCATTTTCGATGCGCTCACGTTCCAGACCTGTCAGGCGTTGCAGACGCATATCGAGGATAGCTTGAGCCTGATCATGACTGAGTGAGAAACGCTCGATCAGACCTTCTCTGGCTGCATCTGTATTGCTGGATGAACGGATCAACGCAATAATTTCGTCGATATGATCCAGCGCGATACGCAAGCCTTCCAGAATGTGCGCGCGTGCTTCCGCTTTTTTCAGTTCGAACTGTGTACGTCTACGTATAACCTCAATCTGATGCTGCAAGTAGTGATACAACACTTCACGCAGATTCAGAATCTTAGGTTCTTTATTTACAATCGCGAGCATGTTAATCCCAAAGGTGGACTGCATCGCTGTATGCTTGTACAGGTTGTTCAGCACTACACCCGGGTTCACGTCTCTGCGAAGCTCAATCACAATCCGCATACCGTTACGGTCAGACTCATCACGGAGATCCGTAATACCATCAATCTTTTTATCACGTACCAACTCAGCAATTTTCTCAACGAGTCTTGCCTTGTTCACCTGATAAGGAAGTTCCGTAACAATAATCCGTGCTTTGTTGTTGTTTTCTTCGATGTTGGTTTTGGCCCGCATCGTTACTGAACCACGTCCGGTTTGATACGCCTGGCGAATTCCGGAACGTCCCAAAATATAACCGGAAGTTGGGAAGTCTGGCCCTTGAATATAATCCATCAATTCCATGGAAGTGATATCCGGATTTTTGATCATGGCCTGTACGCCGTCGATTACCTCTCCCAGGTTATGAGGAGGAATGTTGGTCGCCATACCTACCGCAATCCCGCCGACACCATTGACAAGCAAGTTAGGGAAACGAGCTGGCAGAACGACAGGTTCACTTTCTTCACCGTCATAGTTCGGCTGGAAGTCAATCGTATCCTTGTTGATGTCTCTGAGCATTTCCATCGCAATCTTGGACAACCGGGCTTCCGTATAACGCATGGCTGCTGCCATATCGCCATCCACCGATCCAAAGTTACCATGTCCATCTACGTGCATGTAGCGCAGGGAGAAGTCCTGTGCCATCCGTACCATCGTTTCATATACGGCAGAGTCACCGTGTGGGTGATACTTACCGATAACTTCGCCGACGATTCTGGCTGATTTTTTATGTGGTTTATCGGGTGTCATGCCTAGCTCGGACATTGCGTACAGAATACGCCGGTGAACCGGCTTCAATCCGTCACGCACGTCAGGTAAGGCACGGCTCACAATAATGCTCATCGCATAATCCATAAACGATTCACGCATCTCGACGCCAATATCCCGATCTTTAACCTGCGAGTTCATTTCTTCCGCCATGCTGGACCTCCTTCTTGTCCTTCAACAAACATTCCATTCAATCATTCAAAAATTAATTATATGTGAAGAGCCTAACAAGGCTAAAACCGCACAAGGACGCTACTCTTTATTATATTACTTTCACAAAAGGTAAACAATTAAACGTCCGCTGGGCAATAGCCTTTCTTCCGGGAACTTTAGAGAGTCTGGGGGTTCGCCCTGCCTTCCTCCCCATTTGCACATACAATGCTAGAAAAAGCGGCAATTGTACTGTGTATATTCAGGCTTAGACCGTTCCCGTTCTACGATCAAACTACATCTGTGCAACAAAACCGCACAAAACGCCATATTTCTCTATTATACCACTGAAATCATCTCTTGTCCTTTGATTTCTCCGCGTCTGCCACTCTTATAAACCCCATTAAAACACGAAAGGACTGATGGCTCTTGGGCATCCAGCGTGTCTCCAGCAAATGGACCAAGACAGCTGTGTTACAACGCAGCCGTAATGTGAATGGATATATACCGGTAACACGACAATATAATCGCCAGACCCTGGAACGGATGACTGAATTATTCGAGTCAAACTATATCAAACCGGATCGGGGAACCTACGGCAATGGCGTCATGCGGGTAAAAACCATCCGTATGAATCCACACCCGATTACCGATGCAAACACATCAGAAATCTCTGCTGATCCACTCTTCCCTTCCACAGCTGAAGTCGGTGCCGAGATCTCTGCTGAAGTCCCCCTGACAACGTATGAACTTCGATATGGGACGGAGGAGAAACACTTCCATTCCCTCGATGAGCTGGATCTGGCGCTCACTGAACGTATCCAGAAGCGCGACTACATCATTCAGCAAGGCATTCCGCTGATGAAACATGATGGGTTGCCTTTTGACCTGCGGGTACTGACGCAGAAAAATCTACAACGCAATTGGGAAACGACAGGTATCCTGGGGAGAGTTGCTGCACCGGGCAAGATCATTACCAACATTCATGGCGGCGGACGATTGGCCACCTTTAATGAGTTGGTACGCCCTCATTTTGACCAGGAGCGGTTCCAGCAACTACGCAGTGAGCTATATCGTTTAGGCATTCATACAGCGGTACAGCTACAGAAGTCATTTCCAAGACTCAAAGAGATTGGTATCGATATCGCTCTGGACGAAGATGGACGGCCATGGATTATTGAAGTCAACACATTGCCGGGTATCTATGCTTTTGGCCTATTGCCTGATAAGGAAACGTACCGAAAGATCAAGCGTTATGCGAGAGCGTACGGCAGATTACCCTCCAAAAAAGGGAAAACATCTCGTACCTCTCCCAAAGCCCAGGCCTCCTCTACCAAAAGCCGCACACATCGGTAGCAGGCACTCCAGAGTCCAACCTAAAATCTCTATGCTATAATCCCACAATGTAAAAGAGGCGCCCTCGCAGGCGCCTCTTCGAATATGGTTAGATGTCGAGGTTTTTCACGTATTTTGCATTTTCCTGAATAAAGTCACGACGAGGTTCAACATTATCCCCCATCAGGGTGTCGAACATGGCATCGGCCAGCATTGCATCGCCGATCGATACTTGAAGCATGGTCCGGCTCTCAGGGTCCATCGTCGTTTCCCATAATTGTCCGGCATTCATCTCACCGAGACCCTTATAACGCTGGACATTGAATTTCGCATTTTCGCCGAGAGTTGCGATAATTTCATCGCGTTCCTTCTCGGAACCAGCATAACGAATCACTTTATTGCGCTCAATCTTGAACAATGGCGGTTGGGCAATGTATACATAACCAGCCTCAATGATTTTGCGCATATAGCGATAAAGGAATGTCAGAAGCAATGTCCGAATGTGAGCGCCATCGACGTCGGCATCCGTCATCAAAATGATTTTGTGATAACGTGCTTTGGCAATATCGAAGTCATCGCCAATTCCTGTACCCATTGCGGTAATGATCGCTCTGATCTCCGCATTACCCAAAATCCGGTCAAGACGTGCTTTTTCCACGTTCAGAATCTTACCACGCAGTGGCAAAATCGCTTGGAAATGACGATCTCGTCCTTGCTTCGCTGATCCACCGGCGGAGTCACCTTCGACGATGTACAATTCGCTGATTGAAGCATCCTTGGATGAACAGTCGGCCAATTTACCTGGCAAAGAGCTGACTTCGAGTGCACCTTTACGACGCGTCAGTTCACGTGCTTTACGAGCTGCTTCACGTGCACGGGCAGCTTGCAGTCCTTTTTCCAAAATGCGACGGGATACGGAAGGATTCTCTTCCAGGAACTCCTGCAGCTTCTCAGCAAACAGGGATTCGACAATTCCGCGCACTTCACTGTTACCCAGCTTCGTCTTAGTCTGTCCCTCAAATTGCGGTTCAGGGATCTTGACCGAGATGATCGCTGTCAGACCTTCACGTACATCATCCCCGGACAGATTACCTGTGCTGTCTTTGATTACACCCGCTTTACGCGCATAATCATTGATAATCCGGGTAAGGGCACTCTTGAATCCGGATTCGTGCGTTCCGCCCTCATGTGTGTTGATGTTGTTGGCAAACGAGTAAATATTCTCGGTGTAGCTGTCATTGTATTGCAATGCAACTTCAACCTGAATGTTGTCTCTTGATCCTTCTACATAAATCGGGTTTTCATGCAGTGCTTCACGCTTCTGGTTCAGGAAGGAGACATACTCGATAATACCGCCCTCATACAGGAAAGAGTTGGTTACACCTGTACGTTCATCGGTTAAAGTCATACCAATTCCCTTGTTCAGGAACGCGAGCTCACGAATACGAGTCAGCAAAGTTTCATAGTCATAAACTCTTGTTTCCGTGAAAATCTCCGGATCCGGATGGAACGTAACCGTTGTTCCCGTTTCCTCCGTTGTACCGATCGTTTTCAGATCATACTGCGGAACACCCCGACGGTATTCCTGTTGATACACATGGCCGTCAACCTTAACTGTAACAACAACTTTCTCTGATAGAGCATTGACGACAGATACACCTACACCATGAAGACCACCGGATACTTTGTACCCGCCACCGCCAAATTTACCGCCTGCATGCAGAACAGTCATTACAACCTCAAGTGCAGGACGTTTCATTTTGGCATGTTCGCCGACAGGAATCCCCCGCCCGTTATCGACTACAGTGACGCTGTTATCTTCATGAATAGTAACTTCGATATGATCACAATAACCTGCGAGTGCTTCGTCAATACTATTGTCCACTACTTCCCAAACGAGATGATGCAGACCTTTGGCACTGGTGGAACCAATATACATCCCCGGTCGTTTACGTACGGCTTCCAGCCCTTCAAGTACCTGAATTTCATCTGCACCATATGACGGTTGATTCATAGACATGCCTTTCACCTACTTCTATAGATTCAATATCGTAAATATGCGTTAACTAAGAATGCATGCTGAAATGAACATATTCCCTTAATTCCAGTAAGCAATCTAAATAAAGACAAGCAGCAAAAGGTACAATAACTCGTACCGCCCATAGGCTAGAGATCAGGAAAAATGTGAGCTCGCTTCTTGAGCGTAGCTGAGGAAATAGGCGAGTAGTACACAATGTTTTTGGTCACGACAATGGACTTGGCTTCCTCTTCACCAATATGCTCCACTGTTTTTTCCTGCTCGGCATGCGTGACATACTGCTTGGAAATTTTTGAGGATTTTTCAATCGATATATCAAAAATAGCGACCAATTCGGAAGATCGGATAATCTTCTCACCGCCCAGATGAATGTACATAAGCCCTCACTCCTTAGCGTTCAACCTGTCCGGCATGAACGTGATAAATACTGGCATCTTTGAGCTTGTCAACGTTTAAGCTCTCGATTCCGGTAGCCGTAATAAAGGTTTGCACCTTGCTCTGGAACGTTTCGATCAGCTGCGTCTGACGAAAAGGATCCAGTTCAGACAGTACATCGTCCAGCAGCAGGACCGGATATTCTCCGATTTCTTCATGAATCAGTTCAATTTCCGCAAGTTTAAGGGACAACGCCGTTGTGCGCTGCTGCCCCTGCGAGCCATACGTTTGTACTTCCCGATCGTTAATGAAAAAGGACAGGTCATCCCGATGCGGCCCACTAAGCGTTGTGCCTCGGCGAATCTCCTGCTCTTTCATTTGTGATAATTTTATCATAAATTGGTCCATTAAGACAGCTTCATCTTCCTCAGCGGCTTCGCTGAAGGAAGGAAGATAGGCCAGACGCAGGACTTCTCCGCCTCCGGTGATGCCCTGATGAATTGTTTCAGCCCACTTTTGCAGTTTCTTTATGAATTGTTTCCTTTTTTTGACGATTTTAACACCATGCTCCACCAGTTGTTCATTCCACACCTCAAGCATGGTCTGGGCTGAAGCGCTCTGCCCCCATAATTGCTTGAGCAAATTGTTACGCTGGACGAGCACTTTTTGATATTGCTGCAGATGATACAGGTAGCCTGGAGCCACCTGTCCAATCTCCATGTCAAGGAACCGGCGGCGGACCCCCGGTGTGCCTTTGACAATCTCAAGATCTTCCGGTGCAAACATCACCACATTAAGCGCTCCGACAAAATCACTCAGCTTTCGCTGTTCCAGTCCGTTGATCTTTGCTTTTTTGCCTTGTTGCGACAAAGATAGCTCGAGTTTGACCGATCCGTACTTTTTGTCGACCTCTGCTGCAAGCCTGGCACGTTCTTCACCGAAACGAATCAGTTCCTTGTCGCGGGATGTACGGTGGCTCTTAGTGAGTGCAAGCACAAAAATGGCTTCTGCAAGATTGGTCTTGCCTTGGGCATTTTGCCCGATCAAAAGATTCACAGGACCAAAAGAATCCAGTCTCAGATGTTCATAATTACGGAATTGCTGCAGATCTATGCTGTTTACAAACACGCGGTATCCTCCCTTTTATCCCGTCCGTCAGGAGGCAGCAGGATCTAACTGGTCTTCTTATTGTGCGACAACTTCGAACGAACCTTCTCCATCCACCTCAACGATATCCCCAGGGTATAACTTGCGTCCCCGGCGTTCCTCAGGCTCTTTATTCACACGTACAAGCCCATCCTGAAGCAATGCTTTGGCCATACCTCCGGTTGGGATGCAGTCGGCCAGTTTCAAAAATTGATCAAGCTTAATATATTCCGTACGAATCGCTACTTGGTTCACTATGATCTTCCTCTCGTTAGTTGGTCGTCCGGTAAGGCAATATGACGTACAAGCTGTGACTGTCGTCCAGCGGTTTCAGGATGATAGGGCTCATGACACCAGTGAAAGCGATCATCAGCTGCTCACTCTCCACCACTTTCAGCACATCCAGCATATATTTGGAGTTGAACGAGATTTTCAGTGGTTCGCCGTTAAAGTCGGCAGGTTCGATCTCTTCTCTTACTTTTCCCAGCTCGGAAGAACTTGAAGAAATTTCGATTGATCCGGATTCCATCGTTTGCATCCGCACAATGTTTGTTTTTTCTTCACGCGACAACAAATAAGCCCGGTCGATAGATTCACTTAATTTTTTTGTATCCAAAACGAGTTCTGTTTTGTACGAAGTCGGAATAATTCTAGAAGTATCCGGATAAGTTCCGTCCAAAATACGCGAATAGAACAGAACACGGTCGATTTTGAACAAAACCTGATTGTCAGCGACAACGATATCCACAAGTGTATTTTGATCCGGCACGATTTTGCTGAGTTCGTTCAGCGTTTTACCCGAGATCACCACATTGTTGAATCTCACACCTTCTGCATTATCCAGCATTGCTGAACGAGTAGCAAGACGGTGACGGTCAGTTGCCACAAATTTCAGTTCATTGTCACCCAAACTCCAGAGTACACCTGTCAAAATCGGCGTAGTTTCATGTGTGGAAATGGAGAATACGGTTTGTTTAATCATATTTTTGAGCAAATCTCCTGGAATGGAGACGGTTTGGTTCTCTTCGATGCTTGGCAATACTGGGAATTCTTCTGGATCAAGACCAACCAGTTGAATTTCGGTAGCTCCTGCGGAGATAAAGGTGTTGAAGTTCTCTTTTACCTCCATGTGCACTTCTTGGGAAGGCAGCTTTTTGATGATCTCGACAAAAAACTTGGCTGGCAGTACAACACTACCAGGTTGTTCCACCTGAACAACACTTTTATCACCATCTTCAAGCGGGATGAAGGATTGAATTGAAATATCGGTGTCGCTTGCTGTCAACGTCACACCTTGATGATTAACGTCGAATTTGATACCGCTCAGAATTGGGATCGTCGTACGGCTTGAGATGGCTTTGGATACTTGCTGGATGGATTCGTTCAAGTAGCTTTTCATTATGCTGATTTTCATGGTTTCACTCCTAGCGGGTTTTTTGGGTGTAGAGGTGTTGAAATGTGTTTTTCAAAAGGCCGAAGGCTGAGCTTCGAAATCGCTTATTTGGAGATGATATCTTTTAGATCTTTATAGTAATAATAGTAATAGGGGCACTGAATATGTGGATAAGTGGGTATAAACCCATAAGCCCAAGCCTATCCACATGTGTATACGTTGTGCACAGGCTTGGGACTTATTCAGGTTGGATTCTTAATTTTTTCGGTTAAGTTGTTGATAACTTTATAGAGATCCTGATCGACTTTAATCGCCTGGGAGATCTTTTCGTGCGCATGGATGACGGTGGTATGATCTCGCCCTCCAAATGCTTCACCGATTTTGGGCAGAGAAAAGTCTGTAAGTTCACGAGAGAGATACATAGCAATCTGTCTTGGGAACGCAACGGCCTTGGTCCGTTTCCGTGCTTTGAAATCTTCAAGCTTAAGGCTGTAATACTCGCCGACCTTTTGTTGGATGTCGTGAATAGTGATCATTTTCGGACGACTGGAAGGAATAATATCCTTCAGTGCTTCAGCTGCTAGATGAGTGGTTACATCTTGATTAGTCAGCGAAGAATAGGCAACAACCCGAATCAGGGCCCCTTCCAGTTCACGAATATTGGTATCAATCTGGTTGGCGATGTACATCATCGCCTCATTCGGAATATCGAGGTTTTCCGCACGAGCTTTTTTACGCAAAATAGCAATCCGTGTCTCCAGATCAGGAGGCTGGATATCCGTAATTAACCCCCATTCAAAACGGGAACGAAGCCGTTCTTCTAGGGTCGGAATTTCCTTCGGCGGTCTGTCGCTGGAGATGATGATCTGTTTCCGTTCCTCATGCAGCGCATTAAACGTATGGAAAAATTCCTCTTGCGTCGATTCTTTTCCAGCCAAGAACTGAATATCATCAATGAGCAGAATATCGACACTACGGTATTTGTTACGGAAGCTCTCCCCGCGGTTGTCACGGATCGAGTTAATGAATTCGTTCGTGAATTTCTCAGATGACAAATAAACAACTTTGCTGCCCGGATCATGCTCCAGGACGTAATGTCCGATCGCATGCATCAAGTGAGTTTTGCCGAGACCTACCCCTCCATAAAGAAACAGAGGATTGTATGCTTTGGCGGGCGCTTCAGCGACCGCCAGCGATGCGGCGTGGGCAAAACGGTTGCCCGGCCCAATGACAAATGTATCGAATGTATATTTCGGATTGAGCATGCTGAGTACCGCTTCTTCCTGAACAACTGTAGGCGTTGGCGCTGGCAGTTGAGGGTCCGGTTCAGCAGGCTTGTTCTCCTCGATGACAAATTTCACATCGACCTGTTTGCCAAGCAGCTCATATACCGTCGATCCGACCAGTTTGGTGTAACGGCTCTCCAGCCATTCGACGGCAAACGTGGTTGGTGCGGATATGACGATCGAACGATCATTCAGCTTGGTAGCTTTGGTTGCTTTGAACCAAGTGTCAAAGCTGGGTTTGCTGAGCTTGTTTTGTATGATTGATAAAATTTGCTGCCATAAATCAGAAGTATGGCTGTCCACAGACTGTCACTCCTTTTACATGTTCCAAGTGTGGCTTAAGCCATGATGCAGTGTCGAAATACGAGATATATTGTTGAATTTATCCCCAAACCCCCGCAGGTCGAAAACAAAAAAAGAATGAACAACGGAAAATTGTTCACAACTTTATCCACAGGCTGTTGATAATATTATGGGTCAGATCACATATTCACATCCAAAAGTAATACAATCATAGCAAAAGAAGCCCGGCATTTCAATGTATCACGTGATTTTATCCACAAATTCAATAACTTGTGTATAATTTTTAATCACAACACAATATATTGTTTATAAATTGTTTAACTTTCGACAAGATGACCCAAAAACCCAAATTATTTTATACACAGGTTATTCGTCAAATGATGCTGAATTGTGTGTAAAAGTATTCTCTGTTTGTGAATAACCTCTCTGTGGATAACCGTAAAGTGAAAATGCCCGTTTTGGGGATTTTCAGGAGAGTGACTCTTCATGCCCGTTTTCCTTTTTCGAAGAGAGGAATTGAGGAAATGACAAAATCAAAGGCAGAGGAGATCAAGAAGAGGGCCTGTTGAACGGAAGGAGCGTTTACTGATTTGTATGAAATGAACGTAGAATTTATTCCTAAAAGAGGTAGGATGGATATGCGCGCAAACCTTGGAGATGGATGTGACTTCATTGCAGCAGATTTGTTTTATGCCAAAAAGAGGTTGTTCTTTAAGACCGGAATGGTGGTCAAAGAGAACAACCTCTTTTTGGTTGGTGGTTATAAAGGGATGATTTACTCGTTATGAGCGGAAAATTTACGTTGGAATTCCGCGATATCTGCATATTCTTCTTCCAATTTTCGCGAAATGCGAATAAAGATGGGGAGCAGCTCCTGGTAGATCGATGCATGTTCTTTGATAGGGGTATGCTTGTGCGTTGTACCTACCATAGATGAAACAGCATGAAGCGACTGAATTCGCCCTGTAGCATAAAGACCGAGCACGACGGCCCCCAGACAGGAACTTTCGAAGCTCTCGGGCACAATGACTTCCTGGTTGAATATATCGGACATCATCTGACGCCAGAGCGGGGAACGAGCGAAACCACCCGTTGCCTGAATGGAGGTAGGTTGTCCGATCTGTTCTTCCATGGCCAGCAGTACCGTATATAGATTGAAAATAACCCCTTCCAAAACGGAACGGATCATATGCTCTTTCTGGTGGTGAAGGGTCAAACCAAAGAAGGAACCTCGGGCGTCCGGATTCCATAAAGGGGCGCGTTCCCCTGAAAGGTACGGATGGAATAGAAGCCCTTCCGAACCGGGGCTGACGCGTTCAGCAATCTTGGTGAGTACATCATAGGAATTGATACCGAGCCGTTTGGCTGTTTCCACTTCGGAGGCAGCGAATTCGTCCCTTACCCAGCGGAAAAGCATGCCACCGTTATTCACAGGTCCGCCGATAACCCAAAGATTCTCGGTGAGGGCATAACAGAACGTTCTACCTTTTGGATCGGTAACAGGACGGTCAACGACGGTGCGAATCGCGCCGCTGGTGCCGATCGTTGCTGCAACAACGCCAGGCTCAATGGCGTTCACACCGAGATTGGATAATACCCCGTCACTTGCACCGATGACGAAGGGAGTAGAGAGGGAGAGAGCCATTTTTTCAGCCCATGTACGATCCATTCCCTCTATAGTATGTGTGGTCGGTACGAGCTGCGATAGATGGTCAGGTGTAATGCCTGCAACCTCAAGTGCTTCGGCATCCCAATCCAGTTGTTCCAGATTAAGCAGACCGGTACAGGATGCGATGGAGTGATCCACGACATATTGACCGAACAGACGGAAGAACAAATATTCTTTGATAGATATAAATTTGGCGGTACGTTGAAAAAGTTCAGGTTCATCATGGCGCAGCCACATTAATTTGGTCAGTGGCGACATGGGGTGGATCGGTGTACCTGTTCGCAAATAGATACGATGCCCGATTCCGTTCTCTTGCAGTTTGGCGGCCCAGGCGGCGCTCCGGTTGTCAGCCCAAGTGATGCAGCGAGTGAGGGGCATACCATCTTGTCCCATCGCAATAACACTGTGCATGGCAGAGCTGCAGGACACGAACATAATTTGTTCCGCAGCTACGCCACTTTGCTCCATCACGCCACGTACGGAGCGAAGGGCAGCTTGAACAATTTGTTCTGGATCCTGCTCAGCGACATCCGGAGCTGGGGTGTATAAAGGATATTCCTGAGTCGAAGTGCTTACAACTTCACCCTGTTCCGTAAAGAGTACGGATTTGGTACTGGTTGTACCGATATCCATACCAATCATATAGTTGTTCACTTTACATAAACCTTCTTTCTTTTGAACCCATAAAATTAAAACTCTAATGGTGTGGATTTATTTTCTTCTTCTATATAGGTAGTCAATTTATACGACTGTACTCAGCAGCAAAATAAAGATCAGTCCAACAACAGATAATAGTGTTTCCATAACGGTCCACGTCTTCAGCGTCTGAGAGACACTCATATTGAAGAATTCTTTGATCATCCAGAAGCCTGCGTCGTTCACATGAGAAAGTACAAGTGAACCTGCACCGGTAGCGAGTACGACCAGCTCAATATTGGCACCTGGCGTTAGTGCAAGAACCGGAGCTACAATACCAGCTGCTGTCGTCATGGCCACAGTTGCTGAACCGGTAGCAACCCGAATGAGTGCGGCTACAAGCCAGGCGAACAGGATCACGTTAATGTTGGCATGTGTGGCGACCTCAGCAATGGCATTACCTACGCCACTATTGATCAACACCTGTTTGAACGCACCGCCACCGCCAATGATGAGAATGATGGTCGCTGTAGGCGCCAGACATTCACTGGTGAAGCGGGAGATGTCATGTTTGTTGAACCCGCGTGAGAATCCGAGTGAAAAGAGGGCGAACACGACGGAGATCAGCAGGGCTATAATTTCATGGCCGATAAATTCACAGAATACGGTAAATCCGCTTGTGGCGTCAGGATCTACGATATTGGCGATGGAGCCAATGAGCATCAAAATGACCGGCAGCAAAATGGTAAACAAGGTTATGCCGAAACCGGGCAAGTTGTTACTTTTTTTCGTAGCGAATTGTTCAGCCAGCTCTGCAGGTGGTTCGGTATGTATTCTTTTACCGATAAATTTACCAAACAGAGGTCCAGCGATAATAGCAGTCGGAATACCTACAATAAGGGAATACAAGATCGTCTTACCCAAATCGGCGCTGTACGCTTCGATGGCAATCATGGGAGCCGGGTGAGGTGGAACCAGACCATGTACAGTAGAGAGACCTGCCAAAATCGGAATACCGATCTGCAGCAGCGACATATTGGTTTTACGTGCAACGGTGAAAATGATCGGAATCAGTAGAATAACGCCGACTTCGAAGAAAACTGGAATACCGACAATAAATCCAACAATCATCATCGCCCAGTGCACACGTTTCACACCGAAACGATCTACCAGTGTGGTAGCAATACGCTCGGCTCCGCCGGATTCAGCCATCATCTTACCAAGCATGGTACCAAGGCTGATGACGATGGCAATCGTTCCGAGTGTGCCGCCAAGTCCTCCCGTAATGGAAGTAATTACGTCCGCGGGTTTCATGCCTGTAAGTAAACCAAGCATTAATGCAGATATTAAAAGGGTAATGAAAGGATTCCATTTATATTTGGAGATCAACACGATCAGGAATACAATCGCAATTAATGTCCAGACCAATAACGTTGCATTATGGGATAGCCCAAAAAGAGTGCTCATGAGGTATGCTCCTTTTTTTCTGATATATAACGCTTACAACTGATCCATGACCAGGTGGAGGGAAGACACTTTACAATTCATGTAGCGCGGGCGGCTTAATCCCTCTTAATATGCCCCAAAAAATTGAAACAAATCGCATTTTGTATACTTGTCGACAAGTTGGAGGGCAATCATTCACAACGGATATGATTGCGAACCCCTGCACAGATATTCCATGAAGTGATGAATGAATGAAATTCCATTACATGTCATTAGGAATCAAAGCTTTCGTGCAGCGTCTTGCCTGAATCCTGAAAATACGTGCGAACTCCAGATTGAATGCGTGTTTTATCACCCGATTCAAGTGCCTCAATCAGCAAGCGGTGTTTACCTATTACAGCGCTTACTTTCTGCTCGCCCTGAATAAAAACCCTGCGGGTGGTGAGCAGCATAACCGTCATGACAACATAACGAATGCTTTTCCATAGATGTAAAATACGCGAATGCTGGGCGGCTTCGATAATAGTCTCGTGAAAGGTAAGATCCTGATACGCAAATTCAACAGCATCTTGGTGACGTCCAGCCAAGTCCATTTTGTCTATCACATTGCTTAACTGGGTAATCAATTGTTCTGGTACATCCCCCGCAAGTCGCTGCTGCACAAAACTTTCAATCAGGAAACGTACGTCATATAATTCCTCGACATCTTTAATTTTCAATCCAATGACAACCACGCCCATACGCTCCAACCGAATGAGCCCTTCATTCGACAGTGTTCTTAACGCTTCACGTACAGGTGATCGACTGCTGTCAAAATCAGCGGCAATCCGATTTTCTGACAAAATTTCGCCAGGACGAAGGGTTCCGCTAATGATCCGTAGTCTTAATTCGCAGGCAATGGCTTCCCCGCGGGAAGCTCCCTGAAGCCAGGATGAAGGAAACAGCATAATGGCTAACGCTCCTATTATAAGTAATCAGTTCAATACTGATCATAGCACAACTATTTTGCTGATTGAGCGTTTTACACCAATCCTTATAACGAGAATAAATGGCTGTATGCCCTGTGCGTATGCTGAATTTAGGAACGTCATATTGCTTCAAATGGATTTTTCAAAGAGCTAGAGGAATAATTATCTTCCTTATAAATGAGTTTGGATCGGTACTGTGCTTCCCATAAGTATACTTGTATACAAGATGTGATTTTTTTATCCTACACCTTTCTCGAAAACTTGTAAACCATAGAATAAAGCGGATACATTAAATTTAAAGTATGTCATTTTAAAAGCCAAAAAATATTGGTTATCTAATGGATTGCTGCTCCACTGAAGTTCTTCAGAAACGTAGGAATATTAACCAAAAGCAGAGCCAATGAAACAGTCTGTCATCGATAAATATTCCTTATCCACATGTGAATAACTTGAAATGGTAATTAAAAAAAGAATTAAGGGGTTTGAGGGGTGTGGATAACCGTAAAAACTGATTTTTGATGAATGAATCGGAACTGGGGATAACTTTTTGAGCTTCTAAGTGATGCTTTAAAAAGGTAGTAAACAGGAGTACGAATCCATGGCCGTTTAGGTAGGGTGGAATAGGCATTAAAAAGGAGAAAGGAGGCAAGAGGCTCGCAGTTGACTTTTCCAGGTGTTCATGGTTAAATATATAAAGGTGTTTTCTGTGAAGATGAAAGTGATTCATCACATAAGTATTTCCTTGTGAGGAGGTGCAATACATTGAGACCTACATTCAAACCGAACGTTAGCAAACGTAAAAAAGTTCATGGTTTCCGGAAAAGAATGAGCACGAGCAACGGACGTAAAGTTCTGGCTGCACGTCGCCTTAAAGGCCGTAAAGTCCTGAGTGCTTAAATGCATGTGAAGACCACCGAGGTGGTCTTTTTTTTCTTAAATAGGTCATTTCAGACTGGATGCTGGTAAAGGTCAGGTCTGAATTGGCTGCGCAAAAGCATAAGTACACATTTATGTTCAATGAATGAGATGTCCGTTTTTTCGAAAACGTTCCTTATATAAGGATGAATGTTTGCTCAGTTGAAATGACTGATCAACAATCATCCCAAATGAAGTTGCCGCCAAGACGGTTTATCGTTATTCAAGAAAGCCTATACTAAATCAGTAATGAGGCCTTCGTCAATAATGTTGGTGGAAAACAGCAAGGAGAAGCGCCGTGTATAAAAGACTGCGTTTACGAAACCGGGCGGACTTTAGCCGCGTATACCGGTATGGGAAATCGTTTGCCAATCATCAGTTTGTGGTGTATGGCTGTCGTCGTAAAGATACAGAACAATTCCGAGTGGGTGTATCCTGCAGCAAGAAAATCGGAAACGCTGTCGTACGCAACCGGATGAGACGAATGATTAAGGAAATTGTACGTCATCATGAGAAAGAGATTGTCACGCAGATGGATCTGATCTTTATCGTCAGAAAAGGTGCATTGGACATGTCCTATAAGGATATGGAAAAAAGCCTGCTGCATGCAATGCGCAAGGGCTCTCTTTTGAAGTCGGGCAAGCGGTAAGCTTCGGTTTATTTGTCCTCCTAATTATGGTATGATTTACGGTGGAATGGAATGGTTAAGAGAGGGGTTATGAAGTGTCGCGATTGAAGACATCAAAGGGGAAGTGGATTCTCCTCATTGCAGTCATTGCAATGGTCACTGTACTCGCCGGATGTACTCCACAAGGAGCCGGGGTTACTACGGAAGATCTAAAAAACGGATCATTCTGGCAAAGCAATGTTATTTATTGGTTCTCACTGGCGCTCGACACATTTGCCAACTGGTTTAACGGTGAATATGGACTGGCCGTCCTTGTGATGGTGTTAATTGTACGGACGTTAATCTTGCCGCTGACAATGAAGCAGGTTCGCAGCTCCAAGGCGATGCAAGCTATTCAGCCGCAGTTGAAAGAAATTCAAGCCAAGTATAAAGATACACCTGAGAAAGTTCAGCAAGAAACAATGAAGTTGTTTCAGGAGAACAAAGTTAATCCGATGGCGGGTTGCCTACCACTTCTGATTCAGATGCCGATTTACATCGCACTTTATAACTCAATTTACGGAAACTCGAGTCTGAGAACACATGATTTCTTGTGGCTTCAACTCGGAGCGCCGGATCACCTGTTTATTTTGCCAGTGCTGGCTGCCATCACTACATTCGTTCAAACGTGGATGATGATGCGCATGAACCCTGCACAACAGGTTGGACCGATGCAATTCATGCTGTGGGTGTACCCGATATTGATCTTCGTTATGTCGTATCAGTTCCCGGCTGCATTGCCACTGTACTGGTTCTACAGTAACATCTACACGATCGTGCAAAACTATTTCCTTTACCGGAATAATGATAAAGTCGTGGCTGAGGTCAACGTGAAGCAGAGCAGCTCTTCCAAAAATGGAAATGGAGCTAAACGCAAAAACGGTGGCAAGGCAACTGTCTCTGGAAAAGGTTCGAAAGGGGCCAAAAAATCGAAATGACCAAAGTCATTGCGTCAGGAAAAACCGTTGAAGATGCTGTAAACCAAGGATTGGCTGAGCTTGGCGTGAGCCGGGACAAGGTCGAGATACAAGTGTTAGAGCAGCCGTCAAAAGGATTCCTGGGTTTGATCGGGGTTAAGGCCGCTAAAGTGGAAGTGAAACTTCTGCCTGTGCCTGAACCTGTTTTACAACCGATCAAGCCGGCCGCACATATACCTCAGGTTGAAGCAACACTTGAGGGTGTGGCTGCTAAAAATCCCTATGAGGAAGCGGCTGCTTTCTTAAAAGAAGTGGCAGCAGGTATGGGACTGGATGTTGAAGTGCATATCAAAAAACAGCGTGATGGACATATCTTCAATATTGCCGGTGAAGACCTGGGCATGATTATTGGCAGACGTGGACAGACGCTGGATGCCCTTCAATATTTGACGAACATTGTAGCAAATCGTTATTCGGAAAGCTTCGTTCGCATCGTACTCGATGCAGAGAATTTCCGTCAACGTCGACGCAAGACACTGGAGGATCTGGCTGAACGTCTGGCTGGGCAGGCCATTCGCACTGGCAAGGAAGTTGTGCTGGAGCCAATGCCGCCACTCGAACGCAAAGTCATTCATGCGAAATTGCAAAATCACTCGCAGATTAAGACTTACAGCAAGGGCGAGGAGCCCAATCGGCGCGTAGTCATTACGACGAAATAACACGAAATTGAAGACGCAATGGCTTCCTGCCCGGTGCAGAAGCCATTGCTTTTTTCGTACAGAAGTACTTTTCCAAAACGGAAGAGCGACTTCATTAAGAGCCATATCAAGATATGAATGATGCGAAAAGAAGCGTTTTGCAACTGAACAACTGAACTATATATTGAAATTAATATAGCGTCCTGAGGGGCGCAATTTTAAAATAGAGCAAGGAGAGATAACGATGATTAGTGATACGATTACAGCGATATCAACAGCGGTCGGAGAAGCGGGTATCGCTGTAATCCGGGTGAGCGGCCCGGATGCGGTGTCGGAGACGGAGAAGATTTTTCGCAGCAAAACCCCACTAACACAGGCAGCATCCCACACGGTTCATTACGGTCATATTATAGATCCGGGGACTGGTGAGAAGATCGAGGAAGTATTGGTTACGGTGATGCGTGCGCCACGTTCTTTCACAACAGAGGATGTCGTGGAGATTAGCGCTCATGGCGGAGTGGTTTCGGTTAAGCGTGTAATGGATCTGTTGTTGCAGCTCGATATTCGTCTCGCTGAACCTGGCGAGTTCACAAAGCGTGCTTTTCTCAATGGACGGATTGATCTATCCCAGGCGGAAGGGGTTATGGATCTCATTCGTTCCAAATCCGATCGGGCGTTCTCCGTTGCACTCAAGCAAGTAGAGGGCAAATTGTCGTCCAAGCTGCGCGAACTAAGATACACGCTGGTGGAGACACTTGCTCACATCGAAGTAAATATCGATTATCCTGAGCATGATGTAGAGTCACTAACCTCTGAATTTATTAAAGAAAAATCCAGTCAGGTGATGACTGAAATCGATAAATTGCTGGTAACAGCAGAGCAAGGAAAGATACTGCGTGAAGGAATCACAACAGCTATCGTAGGCCGGCCAAACGTAGGGAAATCTTCATTGCTCAATACGTTGGCCCAGGACAACCGGGCAATTGTAACGGACATACCAGGTACAACGCGTGACGTCATTGAGGAGTTTGTTACGATTAACAATATACCGCTCAAGCTGCTCGATACGGCAGGTATTCGGGAAACGATGGATGTCGTGGAAAGAATCGGGGTGGAGCGTTCTCGCTCTGCTGTGAATGAGGCGGATCTGTTATTGATGGTTATCAATGCTGCCGAGCCACTACATCAGGACGAGATTGAATTATTGGAACAAATCCGCGGTAGACAATCAATTATTATTATGAATAAAATGGACTTAGCGCCGCAGGCGGACCGCGAAGTGCTGCTTCGTTATATCCCTGAGGAACGGCTTGTTCCGATGTCGGTGAAAGATGATCTGGGCGTGGACCGATTGGAAGATGCCATCTCGACGTTGTTCTTCAGTGGCAAGCTGGAGTCGGCCGACCTGACCTATGTCAGCAATGTGCGTCATATTGCTTTGCTCAAAAAAGCGAAGCAGTCGCTCATTGATGCCTATGAAGCAGCAGAGCAGCTGATTCCTATTGATATGATCCAGATTGATGTTCGTCTGGCATGGGAGCAACTGGGTGAGATCGTGGGCGATACAGCGCATGATGCGTTGATTGATCAAATTTTCTCTCAATTCTGCCTCGGAAAATAACACCTGACAAACATACTGGCTCTGAAAAGTAGTATGATAATAAAGTCCATCTGTGGGTGGTCAAAGAATCCGCGAATATGTCTGAAGTACCTATAGACTTGATGGCTTAATATAGATCGAAATGCATTCCGTAGAGTGCGGAGCGTGTTTCATCATGATTTTTACTGAAAATAGATCGTTTGCATGAATTTAGGCGTGCAGCGGCAAAAAGGAGGTAAACTGGAATGGCTTTTGATGGCGGCAGTTATGATGTAATCGTCGTTGGGGCAGGACATGCTGGTGTGGAATCGGCACTGGCTGCAGCCCGTATGGGTTCGAAAACACTGATGATTACCATCAATCTGGATATGGTGGCTTTCATGCCTTGTAACCCATCTATTGGGGGACCGGCAAAAGGACATGTGGTACGTGAGATTGATGCACTTGGTGGAGAGATGGGACGGAACATCGATAAGACCTTTATTCAGATGCGAATGCTCAACACAGGTAAAGGACCTGCTGTGCATGCGCTTCGTGCTCAGGCCGATAAGTTCTCTTATCAGCATACGATGAAAGAAACGATGGAGAATGAACGCAACCTGACGATGCGTCAAGGTATGGTTGATCGCCTGATCGTTGAAGACGGACAGTGTGTAGGTGTGGTTACTCAGACGGGTACAGAGTACCGGGCCAAAGCTGTTGTTTTGACAACAGGTACGTATCTGCGCGGTAAAGTAATTATGGGTGAGTTGATGTACGAGAGTGGCCCGAATAATCAACAGCCTTCCCTTAAGTTATCCGAACATCTGCGTGAGCTTGGTTTTGACCTGGTTCGTTTTAAAACAGGTACACCACCGCGTGTTCATAAGGATACGATTGATTTTAGCAAAACGGAAATTCAGCCAGGTGATGATAAACCGAAGTTCTTTTCTTATGAAACGGAATCTTCCGATAATGAGCAGCTGCCTTGCTGGTTGACGTATACGTCTGTGGAAACACACCAGATTATTAACGATAATCTCCACCGTGCACCTATGTTCTCAGGCGTTATTGAAGGTACCGGACCGCGTTATTGCCCTTCGATCGAGGATAAAATTGTGCGTTTCAGCGACAAGCCGAAGCATCAGATTTTCCTGGAGCCAGAAGGCAAAAACACATCGGAATACTATGTACAAGGTCTATCTACCAGTCTGCCAGAAGATGTTCAATTGGCGGTCCTTCGCTCAATTCCGGGCATGGAAAAAGTAGAAATGATGCGTAACGGCTACGCTATTGAATATGATGCGATGGTGCCTACACAGCTGTGGCCTTCACTTGAAACGAAACGTCTGCCAGGTCTGTTCACAGCAGGGCAGATTAATGGTACCTCCGGGTACGAAGAAGCGGCAGGACAAGGCGTAATGGCCGGTATCAACGCTGCACGTAAAGTACAGGATAAAGAGCCTGTCGTATTGGATCGCTCCCAAGGGTACATTGGTGTACTGATTGATGATCTCGTAACAAAAGGTACGAATGAACCTTATCGTCTGCTGACTTCCCGTGCAGAATACCGTTTGTTGCTTCGTCATGATAATGCCGATATGCGTTTGACGGAAATTGGCCACGATATTGGGTTGATTCCTGATGAGCGTTACGCTAAATTCCTGGACAAAAAGGCAAAAGTTGAACAGGAAGTAGCTCGTTTGAAGGCAGCTAAAGTTCGCCCTGTCGAAGTAAATTCGAAGCTGGAAGAGATCGGTTCCACACCGATTCAGGATGGCAGCACACTTCTTACATTGATGCGCCGCCCAGAGATCGGGTATGACTGGATTGAGCAGATCTCACCTTCTGAGGTGGAACTGACTGCTGACATGAAAGAGCAAGTAGAAATTCAAATTAAATATGCGGGTTATATTGAGAAACAATTGATCCACGTGGAACGTTTGCAAAAAATGGAGAAGAAAAAAATTCCGGACACGATTATATATGACGAAATTCATGGCCTTGCTATGGAAGCAAAGCAGAAGCTCGCTAAGATTCGTCCAATCTCGATAGGACAGGCGTCCCGTATTGCCGGGGTTACTCCTGCGGATATCTCCATTCTGCTGGTTTACCTGGAGCATTATAACCGTGTAACCGCAGCAAGGGGACAATAATGGACGATATTCAACAGCAGCTACAACGGCGCCTGAAGAAACATGGACTGGAGCTAGATGAACGCCAGTTGGAGCAATTCGAGTTGTATTTTCAGGAGCTGGTAGCTTGGAATGAAAAGATGAATTTAACCGGGATCACCGAACGTGAACAAGTATATACAAAGCATTTCTATGATTCGGTATCGCTGGCGTTTTATACAGATATGTCTAAGGTAAACAAACTCGCAGATATTGGTTCAGGGGCAGGTTTCCCAGGACTACCTCTTAAAATTTGTTTCCCGCATATTAAGCTGACGATCATTGACTCGCTAAATAAACGTATTGGCTTTCTGCAGCATCTTGTAGATACGCTAGGCTTGACCGATGTAGAATTGATTCATGGTCGTGCGGAGGAACTTGGACGCAAAGAAGGATATCGTGACAGCTATGACCTTGTTACTGCGCGTGCAGTTGCTAAGCTAGCAGTGCTTAACGAATTCTGTCTGCCATTTGTTCGCAAAAGTGGATTATTCGCTGCAATGAAGGGTGGAGACCCGCGCGAAGAAATGAAGGAAGCTGAATTCAGCTTTAATCAGCTGAAAGGACGGGTAAAAGCAGTTCATCCGTTCCAGCTACCGGTTGAAGAGTCGGCACGTCATATCATTCTGATTCAGAAGTTTGATAAGACACCTTTTAAATATCCACGTAAACCAGGGACACCATTAAAAACACCTTTGGTATAGTTCTTGGCGCAACATCGTATATATTAAAAAGGTAAGATGATCATTCTTCATTTATTTAATGGAGAACTTTGAATAAGAGTAAAGAGGATGTTTCACGTGAAACATCCTCTTTTTGTTTTTTTGATTTTTTATCTAGGTATAGATAACATCCGCATTACGATTACATTGAGCAGAGAAAAGTGAAATCGATAATATTTATTTTGAAATAGAAGTTTTCTTGATGAATAACTATTGTTCTTGTTCAAGCTAAGGGAGATACGTAAGAAAGAGGTTTTCCTGCCACCGAGTTATTCTTTTGAAAAACCATTTTCACATGGTATCAAATGAGTACATAATGTAGCTACTATGAGCAGGTCCTGTCTACATAGATTCTCTATATCTTATTGTGTACAAGCAGTCATATAGCTAATGTTCATGAAGAAAAAGCAGGAAAATTAGGAGAGTTTAAAGAATAGGTAAACATAGGATTATGGAAGAAAAGATGATAGAATAGAAGTATCCGGTCCTGGATTACAGAGATCATAGATTATATGTATAGATAGATTTTTTGAGCATTAATGTATAGGTTACAGAAAGCGTCATGGAAGGCAAAACTTATTCGAAGAACGACAGCATTTGAACAGGTCGCATATTGAATAAGAAGCACCTGCACCTTGCGGGAGCTATTACGAAACTAGGTGGTAATATACGGAATGAAAGAACAATTTTCGAAGTTGTTTGGTTTGGCGGAGCGCAATAACGGAGATGAGATTAAACAGATTCCGGTCAATGAAATTGTGAGCAGCCCATATCAACCCCGTACTATTTTTAATGATGATAAAATTGATGAGTTGTTGCAGACGATCAAGACACATGGAGTTATACAACCGATTGTCGTCCGCGTACGAAATGGATCATATGAGATTATCGCCGGGGAACGTCGCTGGCGTGCAGTTCGAAAACTTGGTTTGGATCATATCCCGGCCATTGTACGTGAATTCAACGACTCTCAGGCAGCGTCCATCGCATTGATCGAGAACTTGCAGCGTGAGGGACTCACTTCCATTGAAGAGGCTGTTGCTTATCAGAAATTGATTGACCTGCACCAACTTACACAGGAAAGTCTTGCGCAGCGATTAGGCAAAAGCCAGTCGACGATCGCCAACAAAATTCGGTTGCTACAGCTTCCAGATGGCATTAAGACAGCGCTGATGGAACGTAAGATTTCGGAGCGTCATGCCAGAGCTTTGCTTTCATTGGATACGGAAGAGTTGCAAATGAAATTGCTCGGCGAAATTATTGATAAAGAGTTGAATGTAAAACAAACGGAAGCGCGGGTTGCCTTTTACAAGGAATCCTCGAAGATCAAAAAATCCAAACGTGTCTCATTCACCAAGGACGTTAGACTTGCACTTAATACGATTCGTCAATCCATTGATATGGTATCGGGCTCCGGTCTAGACATCAAAACCAAGGAAGCGGACCATGAGGACCATTACGAGATCGTTATCCATATCCCGAAACGCAAATAATTGAAGCTTAAGGCGGCAATGGGCCGCTTTTTCTGTCTATAAAGTTGAGAGTGGCATGAACAACGTAGAATAGCACCATGAAGAAACGGTAGTTGATGTTTGTGTGGATGATAGCCACCTGCTTTTTGTTAACTGTAGCTCACAACCTACAAGAAAAGACTCCTATTTTATTTGAGGTGAAGTAATTGTCTAAGATTATGGCCGTAGCAAATCAAAAGGGCGGTGTGGGGAAAACGACGACATCTGTTAACTTGGGTGCAGGACTGGCTTCGCTCGGGAAAAGGGTATTGCTTGTCGATATTGACCCCCAGGGGAATACAACCAGTGGAGTCGGAATCAACAAAGCAGATGTGGCCAATTGTATATATGATGTCATCATTAATGAAGTTCCCCCTCAGGAAGCGATTGTGGAAACTCAGATTGAAGGCCTTCATATCATACCTGCAACGATTCAGCTTGCCGGAGCCGAGATTGAACTGGTATCCACGATATCACGGGAAGTTCGCCTGAAAAAATCACTCGCCATGGTGAAAAAAAACTATGATTACATACTGATCGATTGTCCACCTTCTCTAGGCATGTTAACGATCAACTCGTTGACAGCTTCAGATTCGGTGATTATTCCGATTCAGTGTGAGTATTATGCGCTCGAAGGGTTGAGCCAATTGCTCAACACGGTACGTTTGGTGCAGAAACATCTGAATACATCCCTGCAGATTGAAGGGGTATTGCTGACGATGTTCGACGCTCGTACGAATCTGGGCATTCAAGTGATTGAAGAAGTGAAGAAGTATTTTCAACAAAAGGTGTATCAGACCATTATTCCGCGCAATGTGCGGCTTAGTGAGGCACCTTCTCATGGTCAGTCTATCATTACGTATGATCCTCGATCCCGAGGGGCTGAAGTTTATTTAGAGCTCGCAAAGGAAGTGATTTCTTATGAGTAAGCGGCTTGGAAAAGGTCTTGATGCCCTCATTCCTTCGCTTTCAATTAATGACGATGATAAAGTCGTAGAAATCCCGATTAGTCAACTGCGGGCAAACCCTTACCAACCTCGTAAAGTATTTGATGAGGATGCGATACATGAACTCGCTGAATCAATCCGTCAACATGGTGTTATACAACCTATTATTGTAAGACCTGTTTTGAGAGGTTATGAGATCATTGCTGGTGAACGTCGTTTCAGAGCTTCCCAATATTGCGGTAATGCCACTGTGCCTGCCGTAGTTCGTAATTTCAGTGATCAGCAGGTTATGGAGATTGCTTTAATCGAGAACTTGCAGCGGGAAAATCTGAATGCGATGGAAGTTGCAGTTGCTTATCAGGGGTTGATGGACCAGTTTGGATTAACCCAAGAAGAGCTCTCCGTAAAAGTGGGTAAGTCACGTTCTCACATCGCTAACTTCCTACGTTTGTTATCATTGCCTGAAGAAGTGAAGGATCATGTTTCACGTGGAACATTGTCAATGGGGCATGCACGTGCTATCGTCGGTGTTAAGGATGAAAGCCTTGTGAAGCAGCTGGCAAAACAAACTATTGATCAGCAGTGGAGTGTACGTGAACTGGAAGAGGCTGTTCAACAATTGGATCGTTCCAAAACGGGTGAAGCGAAAGCCAAATCCAAGTTGAAGAAAAAAGATCCATTTATTGATACATTGGAAGAGTCTTTACGTGAACGGTTCAAAACAACGGTGAAAATTAAGCATAACAAAGATAAAGGCAAAATTGAGCTCAACTACTACAGCAAACAAGATCTGGAGAGACTGTTGGAACTGTTGCAATAATAGTCGTGATTCCATGATCGATGAACAACATGCGGGGCTTTTTCATGTGATGACATATCGCCTCTGTACCATGGAGAAACGATATGTCATTGTTTGTTTATAGGGAATTCATCCAAACAGAACGATCAATTAGGGACAGAGGTGGTCATGAGGTGGAGGGAGTTATCTATCTGGATCATGCAGCGACATCTTGGCCTAAGCCACCTGCTGTCGGGGAAGCCATGATGCAGGCTCTGGATATGGCAGGGGCCAACCCAGGCAGAGGAAGTCATCGGATGGCTGTACAGGCGAGCCGAGTTGTATTTGGTGCCAGAAAAGCGTTATCCACTCTTTTGGGTGTTCGTAATGCCAATGATATTGCACTGGGTTCTAATACCACAGAAGCTTTGAATCTAGCTATTCAAGGGTGGTTAAGAGAAGGCGATCACGCCATTGCTACGATGGCTGAACATAATTCAGTAAGACGGCCCTTGGAGTACATGCGCAGATCTCGTAATGTAGAGGTTGATTATGTGCCTGTTAATGCAGCCGGGGAGATCGATCTGGTCGAATTCGCACGCTTGTTTCGTTCCAATACAAGATTGGTTGTCTGCACGCATAGTTCGAACCTGCTGGGGAGTATTCTGCCCATTGGTGAAATTGCACTGATGTGTCAAAAACACCAGGTGGCTTTGCTTGTTGACGCTGCTCAAAGTGCTGGAATTATCCCTGTGGATGTGAAGCAGCTTGGCATCGATATGCTTGCCTTTCCCGGGCATAAAGGACTGTTGGGACCGCAGGGAACGGGTGGGCTGTACATCGCTCCTGAGCTGGATGTGCAACCATTGCTTCACGGAGGGACAGGAAGCCAATCCGAGGCGATTGAGCAGCCACTTGTTCGTCCTGATCGCTATGAGGCAGGTACGCCGAATACCGTGGGTATAGCAGGTCTAGCAGCCGGAGTGCAGCATGTGCTTGAACTGACGCCTGAATTCATATATAAACAGGAGTGGGATTTGACTCAGCATATGATGGATGGGTTATCATCAGTACAGGGGATTCGAATGCTTGGTCCTGAAATTGGACAGCCGCGCACCGGATTGTTATCCTTTACTGTTGAAGGATATGATTCGGCCCAACTCGCTTTTCAATTAGACCGAAATTATGGCATCGCTGTGCGTTCAGGTTTTCATTGCACACCACTTGCCCATGAGTCGGCTGGCACAAAGGCAAGTGGGGCTGTCAGAGCGAGCGTGGGATATAGTACATCAAGAGAAGATGTCGATGCGTTGATCGAAGCAGTTATCGAATTAACAGCATCCAAATCTGTATGAAGCAACCCTAATGAAATGTGAATTTCAATCGCTTGAATAAGCAAAAAGCAAAAGAGGCAAGAAGCCAAAACGAGTGATTAACCGTAGGGGTTATCTGGTGAATAAATAAGGGTAAGCTTGAGGGTTATATTAGTGCGTTGGATGGCTTTACTTGGCTGAATGGATCGATGATGTGGAGTACGTTTGAAGCTACAAACGTTAACCTGAACAAACCAACAGAGGGGTAGTTGCACTACATGGCTGAATTAAATGAGCTGATTCTGGAACAGCTGATATGGATTATTGGCGGCATGGCATTACTTTTGGTGATTTTGCTTATCATAAGTATTGCTCAAGGCGCAAAGCTACGGAAGTTTAAACGGAAATATGAGGCCATGATGGCTGGCAGTGGAGTGGAAGATCTGGAGTCGCTGTTAATCAATCTGAAAATTCAGATGGACAGCATTGAGGATGAGCATACACTGCAAACGGATCAGTTAAAGACTGTCATGCAGAAGCTGACCCGCATCCAGGGTAAAGTGGGCGTGAAACGGTACAACGCTTATGGGGAGCTTGGCAGTGATCTGAGTTTCTCCATGGCGATGGTTAACGATAGCCAGGACGGTATGGTACTGACTGGTATCTATAATCGAGACGGTTCCTATGTATATGCTAAACCTCTTAAAGGGGGAGAGTCCACGTATACTCTTTCCCCTGAGGAAAAGGAAGCCATTACTCTGGCACAGCAAGCAGAGTAGAACGGGTATGCCATTCGCGAATGGCGGAGTAGAGACTGCTGGATATAATCTCGGACATGCGCATGACGAGACTGAGACGTGTGTTCTGCAAAACAAAGTATTCCATAAAGCCGCCGACGTTAACGATACCTGTAAGATGGATATCGCCGACCGGCGGTAATTCTTTATTTACACCCGCTCCTGGTTTGAGAGGTCCATTCACGACCTGGATACACCCAACACTCGAAGACTGTCCGAGACAGGCATCAATACCGATCACATAAGGGTTGTGATGTGTGGTGTGTATTTTGTGAAGGGTGTCCTGCAGGTTCATCGCATGTACGGGTTCATCCAATGTGCCATAGAGATGAAATAGAGGGCTGTCCCACTTGGCAAGCGACGAGCCGACGAGCGGGCCAAGACAGTCCCCAGTAGAGCGATCTGTACCGATACAGACGACAACTACATTTTGCAAAGAATGGGCTTTATAGAGATGAAACATTAAACGATGAATGATGGCTGAGTGAATGCCTGGATCTGTATGTGGGATTTTCAAACTGGCCATGTCTTGAGATGAGAAGGAATGCGAAATGGGATTCATAGGATCTATCCTTTCCCTTGGAATAGTAGTAACAGTATATGGAAGGATAGAACGTTTTATACTTCGTGGGGACAAGCTTTTTCAAAGGGATGAATGTATCGTGAAAGGAGCCGGACATGGACGAGTGGATAGATGATTGGATGCTGATTGCTTTTGATTCCACCCAGCAGGCGCTGCGGGCAGAAATGCTGCTGGAGTTTGCCGAGATTGAGATCGACTTATTTCCTACCCCAAAAGAGATCACAGCGGGCTGTGCTCTATGTATTCAGTTTCCAAAAGAAGATCTGGAGAGAGTGAAACAAATCATTCGTAACGAATTTGTGGAGATCCGTGGCCTTTATTTCAAAACCGCTGACAGCTATGATAACATACCCATGTAGAGGAGGTTTGATCTATGTTGCCTTTTAAGTTTGCTGAGACCTCGCCTGATCCAGGGAAGACTATAAAGGGAGCCATTCGCTGGACAGACCAATTATGGGATAAAGTCGCTGATGCAGATATGTGGTTTAATATTCTGTTCAGCTCAATCCGCATCGTTATTATTTTCATTATTACGCGTATTGTGATTAAGATTGTATCTCGTATTATAGATCGCACGATGGCACGTAAGCAGGAAGGTAAGATTCGCGTCAATCCGCGGAGATTTATAACGGTGGGAGAGTTGATGAAAAATGCGACCTCCATAACATGTAATTTCATTATGATTCTGTTACTGTTATCTGAGATCAACGTGAAAGTTGGACCATTGTTAGCGAGTGCGGGAGTACTTGGACTGGCTATCGGTTTTGGTGCCCAAGGATTGGTGAAGGATGTTATTACGGGTTTCTTCATTATATTGGAGGATCAATTCGCGGTGGGCGATGTTATTCAAACAGGTACCTATAAAGGAACGGTTGAGGTCATTGGCCTGAGAACAACCAAGCTGGTTAGCTGGCAGGGTGAGGTGCACATCATTCCAAATGGTACGATTGCAAGTGTAACTAATTACTCGATGTCTAATTCCCTTGCAGTTGTGGACATTCCCATGAAGGGTGAACAGACCCTGGACGAGTCAGTGCACTTGGTGAAACGAGCTTTGACTGGGATTGAGGATCGAGATCTGAACATCGTTAAAGTACCTGACGTGCTTGGTATCCAGTCGATGTCTACCTCGGAATATGTGGTTCGCATTGTTGCTGAGTGCTTGCCGAACTCCAGGGCATCTGTAGAGCGTCAAATTCAGAGTGATGTGAAGAAAACACTGGAGTATCATGAGATGAGCAATCAGGCAGCATTAGAGCAAGCAGCAGCTCAGGAGAAGGATGAGGGGGATGGCATAGGTGGAGCGTAAAAGTTTCCAGCTTGGGGACATTGTGCAGATGAAGAAGCAACATCCATGTGGCAGTAATGAGATGGAGATTATTCGGATGGGCATGGATATTCGCATCAAGTGTGTAGGATGTAAACACAGCGTATTAATTCCCAGAGCGAAATTCGAGAAAAACATGAAAAAAGTACTTCGTTCGACAGAGGATTCTTCTGAATCCTAATGAAAAAATGCGGTAATGTTTACTCTATTTGCACTCCATAATAACGTTTACATGAAGGCATAGCTTAAGTATTGCGTTCTGTAAATGATCATGCTATAATCATTATTGCTGCGGAAAGGTACCCAAGAGGCCCAAGGGGGCTGACTCGAAATCAGTTAGGCGTGTCACAGCGTGCGTGGGTTCGAATCCCACCCTTTCCGCCACTAATAGATATTGCTTTGTAATTGTAATTGAACAACTTACTCAACGTGTGTTGAGTTCTATACATGCAAGAAGACCTTCCAGCTGGAAGGTCTTCTTATTTTTTTTGTTGTCTAATAACTCTTCTTAATTGAAAAAACAAAGAGCCCCTAAGGGCCCTTCATTCGGCGATGCATTCGGTTTGTTAGGAAACAATCGGTCGTAACGATCAGAAACTTGGTGTACTGCAAGTAGCAATACTCGTGCTTCAGACAAAGGCCTTACACACAACCATCTTGCTTCTTAAATTACGTGATGAATCTCCAACAGTGAATGTTCGGCTTCGTTGTCCAACGGAACCACACCTCTCTCGTGCATCGCCTGATTGTATTATGTGCATTAGTACGTTTTATATACAGCAGTCTGAAAAAATCTTTACGCTTAGTGGACGCGGGCTTTGGTAAGCTTTTTCCACTTGCGATTCTGATTGCTTGTTTCAGGGAAAGCTTCACCCTTTTGGAGGGTTATCCGTTTCGGATTGTTAATCTCCGTATGAAAGCTCTTCTCACCAACCTCGGTGTACTCACCATCGTTTGGAGCTTTGTCTCCTGGTTCAAACTCGGTTCTTTCACCCATGATAAAACCTCCTCGGCGTAATGGATTCCAATGTTGCTTCTGTAGTGTGCTCCATTGGAGTTATGATCATGTGTTTTAAGAAGAGGGAACGTTTGCTTGCATTGAGACATCATATTTGTTATATTAATATAGTTCGAGTTTGTGCTCGTTCCTTGCTCTCAACATAGATTGAGGGCCAGAGTCCATAAGGAGGTGAAAATTATGCGCAAATATGAAGTGATGTACATTATTCGTCCTGATGTTGAGCAAGAAGTTGTTCAAGCTACAGTCGATAAATTCCAAGGCATCATCTCCAACGGCGGTGGTGAAGTTACAGCTCACGACGTTATGGGTAAACGCCGTCTTGCGTATGAGATCAAGAAATTCCGTGATGGTGTTTATGTTTTGGTACACTTCACTGCTGAACCAGCAGTAGTTACTGAACTTGAGCGTCTCATGAAGATTTCTGACGAAGTAATTCGTTATCTCATTACAAACGACGTTAAGTCTGCTTAAGACAACTCGTGATCAATGCACCAATACGCTCTGAAGGAGGGGATTACATTGTTGAACCGTGTCATTCTGATCGGCCGGTTAACCCGGGATCCTGAGTTGCGTTATACTCCAGCTGGAGTAGCAGTTACGCAATTTACTTTGGCAGTGGACAGACCGTTTACAAGCCAAGGTGGAGAAAAGGAAGCGGATTTCATTCCGGTCGTAACCTGGAGACAGCTTGCTGAGACTTGTGCAAACTATTTGCGCAAAGGACGCCTAGCTGCAGTCGAAGGACGCATTCAAGTACGGAATTACGAGAATAACGAAGGAAAACGTGTATACGTGACCGAAGTCATTGCCGATAACGTCCGTTTCTTGGAGTCAGCTAACCGTGATAATAACGGTGGCGGCGGTGGTGGTCAACCGATGCGTGAAGAGCCTTCTTACGGAGGCGGCGGGCGCGCGAACAATAACAATAATTCGCGTAGCAACAATCAGGATCCTTTTTCCGATGACGGAAAACCGATTGATATATCGGATGATGATTTGCCATTTTAACGTGAGCCGATACTCTAATGAGATATGGGTTACATGATAGGAAAGGACTGAAAAGCATGGGCTTCAAGCAAAGAGAAGGCGGAGACAACGATAAAAGACCGGCACGTCGTGGCGGCCGTAATAAACGTCGTAAAGTGTGCTTCTTCACAGCTAACAAAATTACTCACATCGATTATAAAGATACGGACTTGCTTCGTAAATTTATCAGCGAGCGCGGAAAAATTTTGCCACGCCGTGTAACAGGTACTAGCGCTAAATATCAACGCATGCTGACGATTGCCATCAAACGCTCCCGTCAAATCGCATTGCTACCATACACAACTGAGTAGTCTTACTCAGCATGGATACAAAGCAGTTGGCTTATAGCCGACTGCTTTTTTGCATCTAAAAATAATTAAGGTTGGTTCTCTCCTGGTAATTGGATTTCGCAAAGAGCTGCGGCGATAGAAGCAATTAAGGCGTAAATGATTTATAATAGAGTCTATTATATTGCTGATATCAGATAGCGTGAGTATAAACGAATAAAGATTTCACCATCAGGAGAGAGCATGAATACATCCAAACGTAAAGTAAAACAGAGACGCAAGAGTAGTCTGCGATTTTGGATCGTAGCTACGTTTTTGCTTTCCATTATATATGTATGGTTACAGCAAAAAGGAGATACCTATGATATTTGGCCACGGACCAATGTACAAGAAGCAGTGCCGATCACTGGACTTCACCCGGTAGTCGCGGAAAGTGAGAAGTTGTTGGTTCGAAAGGCAGCTAGACGAGGAATTGAAATCGTGATTACACATGATTTTCGCAGCATAAACGAACAAGATGCCCTCTATAATCAAGGACGCTCTCTTTCCGGAAATATCGTTACCAACGCCAAAGGGGGAGAGTCCTATCACAACTATGGTTTAGCCATTGATTTTGCGTTGCGGACTCCTGAAGGAGATGTAGTGTGGGATATGGAACGTGATGATAACGGCAATGGAAAGCCAGATTGGCTGGAAGTTGTGGAACTTGCCAAAGAACTAGGGTTTACGTGGGGAGGAGATTGGGATAACTTTCCGGATTATCCTCACTTGCAGATGGACTTTGGATTAAGCATCAACGATTTGAAGCGTGGGAAAAGACCTCCGGTTACGCAGTAATTACAATATTATATATACATCTATATGTATAAATATTAGAAAAGCCTTGCATTTTGCAGGGCTTTTTGCTTGCTTTTGTAAAATAAATGATAAAAGATGACAATTTGTTCTTTACATAAGCGATTAAATGAAACTATACTATAATAACTAGAAATTTAACTTCAATCCTTTAGTAATATCTAAATCACACCTCTAAAAGCACAAAATCTGGCTAGAAACCAATTTCACTTCCAAATAAAATATTTCCTCTACAATTCCCTCATACCTAACATAATAGTTTGTTATATCTATATTTATAACATTTAACTACACATACTGTGTAATGCTAATGTCATGTATTTAGATAATCGGTATATTTAAGTTTCAAACTCTACCATTGAAAGTATCTGACTGGCTCTGAAATTCCTTGATCTATTCCCTTTAAAGTATAACTAATACCCAGAACTGTGCTATAAAAAACATTTATACCATAAATCTCAAAATAAGCATTGACGTCACCTAAATTTACACGTATGATTACATTAATTATTTTGCTTTATTATCCCGCTAGGAATTGTCAGTATTAATTGACCAACGGTCTAAATAGCAGTATAAAAAATAGATTCTCCTAATGATTTGGTATTTTGTATACACTTTCGTTCGTTATCTTCAAGAACATGGAAATATACAGTGGATGCATTCTTCTACACATGAATACAGTCCGCAGAAATTATGGGGTTAGGGTGATTGATTTGAATACAGAGCTATTGGAAGTCAGAAATCTAACTACATCATTCAGAATTGAAGATGACTATTATGCAGCAGTTGATCACGTTAATCTTACGGTTAAAAAGAATGAAGTATTGGCTATTGTGGGAGAATCAGGATCAGGCAAAAGTGCCTTTGCTTTTTCAATTATGGGCCTGCATAACAAAGCCAAAATTGATGGTGAAATTCTGTACAAAGGGCAGGATATAGCGAATATATCTCCCAACAAGTTAAACAAACTCCGCGGTAAAGAGATGGGGATGATCTTTCAGGACCCACTTTCCGCATTAAATCCTCTGATGCTGATCGGTGAACAGATCGAAGAGATTCTGACACTGCATCAACCCAAGCTATCTTCGAAAGAAAAGAAAGACAAAGTAATTGATTTACTCAATCAAGTAGGGATTCCGCGTCCCGAACAATTATACAAGCAGTATCCTCACGAATTATCGGGTGGTATGAGACAGAGAGTTGTTATCGCGATTGCGATTGCCAATAAACCTGAATTGCTGATTGCCGATGAACCAACGACAGCGCTTGACGTTACAATCCAACTACAAATTCTGGAGCTTATCCGCGACTTGAAGAACGAGATTAACGCAGGAATCATCCTGATCACGCATGATCTGGGTGTCGTTGCCGAGATGGCTGATCGCGTGGCAGTTATGTATGCAGGTGAAATTGTTGAGATTGCCGATATCTATACTCTAATGACGGATGCCAAGCATCCATATACACGTTCTCTACTAAACTCTATTCCTACCATTTCTGAAGAAAAATCGAAGCTTCATGTCATTCAAGGCATTGTTCCTTCACTGAAAAACCTTCCTCGCCAAGGGTGCCGATTCAAGGCCCGAATTCCATGGATAAGTGATTCGGCTCATGAAGAAAACCCACAGATGCATGAAATTGCGCCAGGTCACTTTGTACGGTGTACCTGTTATCAGCACTTTCATTTCCCTGATCAAGCTGAGGAGGAATAACATAATGGCATTACTCGAAGTAGAAGGACTAAAAATTCACTTTCCGATTCGCGGAGGGTTGATCAAGCGTGAAATTGGTAACATCAAAGCGGTTGATGATGTGAGCTTCTCCATTGAGCAGGGTCAAACGTACGGCCTTGTAGGTGAGTCAGGCTCAGGCAAAACGACTACGGGTAGAGCCGTTATTGGCTTAAACCATGTGACGGCCGGGAAAATTCTTTTCGATGGAAGAGATCTGGCTACAGAGCGGCGGAAAGATAGACAACTACAGCGTGATGTGCAGATGATCTTTCAAGATCCGTACTCTTCGTTAAATCCCAAGAAGCGTGTTATCGACATCATTGCTGAGCCACTCCGTAATTATGAACGGCTGACAGCTACGGAAGAGAAACGCCAGGTCCGAGACCTTCTGGAGAAGGTTGGATTGAGTCCCGAATCGATCTATAAGTATCCTCATGAGTTTTCCGGGGGGCAGCGGCAACGGATTGGCATCGCTCGTGCGATTGCATTGAAGCCGAAGCTAATCATCGCAGATGAGCCAGTATCTGCGCTCGATGTATCTGTACAAGCCCAGGTGCTCAACTTCATGCAGGAAATTCAAAAAGAGCTGAATCTGACCTACCTGTTCATCAGTCACGATCTCGGCATTATCCGTCATATGTGTGATCAGATCGGAATTATGTATAAAGGTCGATATGTGGAGCAAGGCACAACGGATGATATTTTTGAGAATCCACAACATATCTATACCAAGCGTTTAATTGCAGCCATTCCGGATATGGACCCAACCAAACGTGAAGAAATGGTAGCCTTCCGTCAGCAGGTCAAATCCGAGTATGAAAATTCATACCGAAATTTCTTTGATGAGGAAGGGCTGGCATACTCGCTCCAATCCATTTCCGATACTCACCGAGTAGCTCTACCTCAGAAAGGTTGAAGACCATATGTGGAAAACGATAGTACGCAGAATTATCATTATGATCCCTCAGATCTTTTTGCTTAGCCTGTTGGTCTTTCTGATGGCCAAGGCGATGCCTGGGGATGCACTTACCGGATTACTCGATCCGAGTATTGATCCAAAAGCGCTGGATGAACAGCGGGAACGACTGGGATTAAACAATCCATGGTATGTACAGTATTGGGATTGGATCAAAAATGCTGTACAAGGCGATTTCGGACAATCTTTCCGGTTCAAAATGCCAGTATCTGATTTGATTGGTCAGCGTGTAGCCAATACGTTCTGGCTTGCACTGGCGACACTGGTGTTTACTTATCTGATTGCCATTCCACTTGGCATTATCAGTGGTCGTTACAACGATACCTGGTCTGATCGGTTGATCACAGGTTACACCTACTTGGGCTTTGCAGCCCCGTTGTTTATCTTCGCACTGGTGATGTTATGGATTTTTGGATTCCATTTTGGCTGGTTCCCAACCGGGGGAAGCGTGGAACCTGGACTTACACCAGGTACATTCAGCTATATAACAAGCAAATTCTATCATTTGTTATTACCGTCACTATCCATGGCATTAATTGCAACGGTATCTACCGTCCAATACTTGCGTAGTGAAATTATCGATATCAAGCATAAGGAATTCGTTCTTACTGCGAGAGCCAAGGGCGCCTCGGAATCTCGGATATACAACAGACATATTTTAAGAAACTCCCTGTTGCCGATCGCCGCATTTTTCGGTTATGAGATTACGGGACTTATCGGAGGTACCATCTTCATTGAGAGCATATTCAGTTATCCAGGTATGGGACAGTTGTTCCTGAATTCTATTTCTCTTCGGGATTTCAGTGTAGTAACTGCACTCGTCTTGTTATATGGCATAGCTACAATCCTAGGATCGTTGCTGTCTGACATTATTCTGGGTATTGTTGATCCGCGTATACGGATCAAGTAAGAACTTGAAGATTTCGGGGTGAAAATAAGATGAGCAAGGCCAATGATGTCGTTATAACTTCACAGAAGATTGATAAGAGCCCCTCCAGCTTGAGTATCTTGTGGCGGGAGCTTGTCAGAGATAAGGTGGCACTAATCTCGCTCATATTTTTGGGACTGGTCATACTGCTGGTCTATGGTACTTCTTTGATCCTGGATCAAGCTGAAATTGTTAAGGTAGATTTATTTGCTTTGTATGAGCCGCCTTCCGCGCAGTATTGGCTGGGAACTGATTACGGTGGTCGTGATGTTTTCGGACAACTGATCATCGGTACACGTAACTCTCTAACCATTGGTATTATCGTCACCTTAATGACTGGTTGTATAGGTATCCTGGTTGGTCTGTTATCCGGTTACTTCGGTGGAATGATCGATAACTTGTTTATGCGCGTTGTTGATTTCTTCATGATTCTTCCGATGCTGATGATTGTAATCGCGTTTGTTACTGCAGTACCCAAATATAATATTGTATCTTTCTCATTAATCATGACAGCTTTTCTCTGGATGGGGATTGCCAGGTTGATCCGCTCCAAAGCATTACAGGAACGGGAACTGGACTATGTAAAAGCTTCAAAAACATTAGGTTCGTCCCATCTGAAGATTATGCTCTCACAGGTACTTCCTAATCTTAGCTCCATCATCATCGTAACGATGACGTTGAATCTCGCTGCCAACATTGGCCTCGAATCGGGTCTGTCCTTCTTGGGATTTGGATTCCCGGAAAGTACACCCAGTCTTGGAACACTCGTAAGCTATGCTCGTAATCCGCAAACACTGGAATACAGATGGTGGATATGGCTACCTGCGTCAGTACTTATTCTGGTATTGATGTTGAGTATAAATAATGTCGGACAGGCCCTGAAGCGTGCGACTGATGCAAGACAAAGAAGAGGTTAAAAAAAGGGAGGAAAGGTTCATGAAAAAGGGATTATTTTCACGGGGACTATTTTTCACGATGATGTTGGTCTTCGTACTTGCGCTTGCGGCGTGCTCGGAGAAAGAGGCGGCAACACCAACGCCTTCTACGAACACAGGGGAAAAGAAAACAGAGGAGAAGCCTACTAAAGAAGAGGGCGTTTACTCTATCGAAGATTTCAACAACGTCAAAACGAATGAAGGCACTGCAATTGAGGGTGGGTCCATCACATATGGACTGGTATCCGATACTGCGTTTGAAGGAACATTGAATTTTAACTTCTACTCCGGTAATCCGGATGCAATGGTTCTGCAATGGTTTGACGAAGGTTTGCTGACTTGGGACAAAGACTATGTATATACCAATGATGGTGCAGCAACGTATGAAACATCGGAAGATGGCAAAACGTTCACACTGACCATTCGTGATAATGTAAACTGGCATGATGGCAAGCCTGTAACGGCTGAAGATTTGCAGTTTGCTTATGAAGTTATCGGTAACAAGGCTTATGATGGTCCACGTTACGATTCCAACTTTACAAGTGTAGTAGGTATGGATGATTATCACGCTGGAAAAGCAAAAACGATCTCTGGGATCAAGGTTCTTAGCGAAAAACAAATCAGCATTACGTACAAGGAATCTACACCTTCCTTGCTGACAGGTGGCGTATGGACATATCCACTGGCTAAACATATCTTCGGTGATATGGATGTAGCGAAAATGTCTTCTTCCAAAGAAGTACGTGAAAAACCAATCGGTTTTGGTGCATTTAAAGTGGAAACAATCACTCCAGGTGAGTCTGTAACTTTCGTTAAAAACGATGACTACTGGCGTGGAGCTCCAAAACTGGACAAAGTGACTTTGAAAGTAATCAACCCAACAACGGTTGTTCAAGAATTGAAATCTGGCGGGGTAGACCTCGTGGATTCATTCCCGACAGATCAATATAAAGACAATGCCAATATGTCCAACGTTGAATTCCTGGGTGCAATCGATCGTGCTTACACCTATATCGGTTTCAAACTGGGCACATGGGATGCTGACAACGGCAAAGTTGTAACAAATGCTGAAGCAAAAATGGGAGATAAGAATCTGCGTAAAGCCATGTGGATGGCTGTAGATAACGATCAAGTGGGCAAACGTTTCTATAACGGTCTGCGTTGGAATGCAACAACATTGATTCCGCCGTCTCACCCAGAATTCCATGATTCTAACAATCCGGGTGTTGCATATGACCCAGAAGCAGCGAAAAAATTGTTGGATGAAGCAGGTTACAAACTGGATGGTGAATTCCGTACGAAACCGGACGGTTCCCCACTTGAAATTAACTTTGTATCGATGACAGGTGGCGACACAGCTGAACCACTGGCACGTTACTATGTTCAATCGTGGGCAGCAATCGGTCTGAAAGTAAACCTGGAAATGGTTGAGTTCAACAATTTCTATGACCGTGTAGGTAACACAGGTAAAGATGATCCAAATATTGATGTATATCAAGCTGCTTGGGGCGTAGGTATTGACGTAGATCCAGCAGGTCTGTATGGCCGTGATGCACTGTATAACTTCTCCAGATTCTCTAGCGAAGAAAATGACAAATTGCTCGCACAAGGTGTATCTGCTGAAGCGTTTGATGTAGACAAGCGTAAAGAGATCTACAACCAATGGCAGCAGTACATGGTTGATGAAGTTCCTGTATTCCCGACATTGTACCGTGCTGTTGTAGCACCGGTTAACAAACGTGTAATGAACTATGCGATTGGTGACGGAACAGGTTTATATCTGAATGACATTCAAGTTAATGCAGATAAAGCGGTTGTAGCAGAGTAATAAAAAAGCATTAGCAACAATAAGGATTGGGGTCCTTTTAAGAATTCGGTTGCTAGATCTAATTGAAAAGATTCTTCTAGGTATGAATAGAAAAAGTCTTGTAAAGCATGGATTCCGTACACTCTGGCATGGGGGTATGGGGTCCATGCTTTTTTTTGGTAACAAAAAAATAAAAAAAATTTAACTTTTTTTATAAAAATTGCAGACAAAATGCCTCTTCACTTCGTCTATATCTGTAAGAGGTGATTTTCCGATGAAAAAATGGTGGATACGGGCAGGAATGCTGCTGGCTCTACTGGTTATTATATATTTGGGTGTAAAACCGGACATGCTGGTGGGCAAACCGGGGATTAAGGCTGAATCGGCTGTATTAATGGATATGAACTCTGAGCAGATTCTAATCAACTTTAACGGTTCCGAAGAAATTGCAACGGCAGGGATTAGCAAATTGATGACAGAACTACTTGTAATGGAGGCTGTGATCAACGGAGAGTTGCGTTGGGACGACCCTGTTAATATAAGCTTGTATGCAAGCTCAGTAGGTGGCAGCCACCTGGGTTTGAAACAAGGGGAGCAATTCACTGTGCAGGAGCTATTCCAGATTGTAGCCGTCTATTCCGCGAATGATGCCGCTATTGCTCTGGCTGAACATATCAGTGGGACAGAGCAGACTTTTGCACAAAAGATGAATCAGAAGGCAACAGAGATCGGATTGTCTGACAAGACGGTGTTTACGAATGCAACAGGTTTAAGTGAAAAACTACTTGGTCCGAGTCATCCGAAGGAAATACAAGGGCAGACCGTAATGACCGCCGTAGATGCATGCAAGCTTGCACGTTATCTGCTGAATAACTACCCCGAAATATTGAGAGTTTCCAGCCAAATGCAGGTGTCGATGCACCAAAAAGGAATGTACATGAGCAACACCAACTGGATGCTGTCCTCTATTGGCGGACCCTATGCTTACGATGGAAACGATGGATTGAAGACCGGATATGATGAGGATTCTGGCTATCACTTCGTTGGAACGGCTGAGCGAAATGGCAAGCGACTGATCTCCGTTGTACTGGGTTCGGATAGTCGTGAGGGACGTTTTATCGAGACACGAAAGCTATTCAATTATGGATTTTCCGGTTCAAAGTAAGGGGTAATGGAACTTGAGTGTTCTACGCTGTTAACCTATGGTGGATCATGGTAAAATAATTTACGTATAATTCCAAATTATTGTGTAATTCACTTTAAAGGGGGAAAATAACTTGAACGTAGTGAGTAAAAAAGTATATGCTCTCACGCTTACCATGGCGATGTCAATCGCTCTGATTCAACCAGCGGTCCAGGCAGCAGAATCGGTGAAGCCTACGGCGACAGTCGCTGAATCCATTGCTTCGAAGGCAACACAGACACTACAGAAACTGGGATACATAGATGGCACAACAGATGGAATGAAAGAGTCACAAACGCCAATTACTCGTGCTCAGGCCGCAATCATCCTGCAGCGTGTACTTAAACTGGATGCTCCAGCGTCTCTTACAGGTTTTGCAGATGTATTAGCTAAGGATGAAGCTGCTCCTGCCATTTACGCACTGAAGCAAAGTGGTCTTATTCAAGGGCAAGCCAAAGGATATGCACCAGATGCACCTCTCACAAGAGCACAGATGGCATCGTTGTTTACTCGGGCATTTGAACTAAAGGATAATGGCATTCAGGTTGTATACAGTGATATGGCGCAAATTCCGAAGGTACATACGGAGGATGCGATTCGTCTGAAGCAGCATTTTATTATTGAAGGCAGTGCGTTTAACGCCAAAAATTCAGTGACCCATGGTGAGTTTGCTGATGCGCTGTACCTCGCTCTTGGACTTGATGTGCAGTCAGAAGATCTAACACCTCTGGAAGACTTCTTCAAACAGCCGGCTCAAGCAGGATTCCAGATGTCTCCGGATGGTAAACATCTGGCTTACATGGAGCCTTGGAACAACCGAATGAATATCGTGGTGAAACAGAATGGTCAGGACAAGTCGGTACGTATCACGAGTGAGACAGAACGCAATATAGCGGGATTTGTATGGGCGACAAAGGATAAGCTGTTGTATGTAAAGGATGAAGCAGGGGATGAGAACTATCATATTTATGTAACGGATATTGATGGTAAGAACAGCAAGGATCTGACGCCATACCCGAATACAAGAGCGATCCTGGTAGACTCCCTGGAGAATATTCCGGATGAAATTCTAGTAGGTATGAACAAACGTGATCCACGGATCTTTGACGTGTACCGGATTAACATCAAGACTGGTGAGGCTGTGCTTGCTGCAGAGAACCCGGGCAATATTACGGGCTGGCTTACGGACCATGAGGGTAAAATCCGTGTGGCCATATCGAATGATGGTAATGTCTCTTCGTTAATGTATCGTGAATCGGAAGATAAACCATTTGAGAATTTGATGACCACCAAGCTCGGAGAAACATTTGCTCCAGTGATGTTCACGTATGATAACAAAAACATCTATGCTGTATCCAATTTAGAGCGGGATAAAACAGCGATTGTCGAATATAGCCCAAGCAGCAAAAAAGTAACGAAAACCATCTATGAAAACAAGGATGTGGATGTATCCAGTTTCGTTCCTTCTAAAGAAAAAGGCACAATCCTTGCAGCTGTCTATGAGACGGACAAGGTTAACTATGAATACTTCGACAATGATTTCAAAAAATTGATGCAGGATATCCAGGCGAAAGTTCCGGGTAAAGAAGTAAGCATTTCAAACATAAGTGAAGAAGGTCAGGTTCTGTTCGTTGCGTATAGCGATAAATCCATGGGTACGTATTACTTCTACGATTCCAAGACAGGTAAGCTGGATAAATTAGCTGACGCCGCACCTTGGATTGATGAGAGTAAAATGTCGGATGTAAAACCCATTACGTACAAGTCACGTGATGGTTTAACCCTTCATGGTTATCTGACGCTCCCGCAAGGAGCCGAGGCTTCCCAATTGCCACTGGTTGTTGTTCCGCATGGTGGACCATGGGCCCGAGACTCATGGGGCTTCAATCCCGAAATTCAATTTCTCGCAAGCCGTGGTTATGCCGTACTACAGGTGAATTTCCGTGGCTCTACTGGATACGGTAAGGAATTCCTGGATGCGGGCAACAAAGAGTGGGGTAAAGCGATGCAGGACGATCTCACAGACGGCGTAAATTGGCTGGTTGAAGAGGGAACGGTTGATGCGAAGCGTGTAGCTATCTACGGTGGATCTTATGGTGGATATGCAGCTCTGGCAGGACTGGCATTCACACCAGAAGTCTATGCAGCAGGAATTAGCTATGTTGGACCATCCAATCTGTTCACGCTGCTGGATTCACTGCCACCTTACTGGGAGTCGGAGCGCAACATGTTCTATGAACGTATGGGTGATCCGGAGAAAGACAAGGAGCTGCTGACAGCTGTCTCACCACTGTTCCATATCGACCAGATGAAAGCCCCATTGTTCGTGGTCCAGGGCGCAAATGATCCACGTGTGAAACAGGCTGAGTCTGATCAGATCGTGGAGGCTCTGCGCAAACGTGGAGTAGATGTGCCATATATGTTAAAAGCCAATGAGGGACATGGCTTCGGCAATGTTGAAAATCAATTGGATTTGTATCGAGCAATTGAGAAATTCCTGAATCGCCACTTGATGCAGCAATAGTAGTTAAGTTCAACAATAAAACCGTCCCACGGGTTCCATCGAACCTGAGGGACGGTTTTATTTGGTGGAGCAGGGAATTGAATGAGGTATCCAAGCATATAAACAAATTGACATATGTAATCATTTTGTTTTAAAATGACCAGTGAGTCATTATTGTTCGGTTCGGTTTAATATATATGTTTCATTACAGCCTTACGCTACTGGATTGCAATCTGATCGGGGAGGAAACGTGTAATGCAAAAACAAATGAAATGGCCGCTTATCCTATTTGCTATCGGGGTGTTTATGGCTGCGCTGGATAACGGGATTATTACGTCGTCCCTGACGACTTTAAATGCGTCATTTGGCGTGTCGCCGACGTGGGGAGCATGGACAATCACGCTTTATACGCTCGGACTTGCGGTGAGTGTGCCGATTGCGGGTAAGCTCTCCGACCGTTATGGACGCAAGAAGCTGTTTCTGATTGAAGTGGCTTTGTTCGGAATTGGGTCTTTACTCGTTGCACTAAGCACATCGTTTACGTTTTTCCTGCTTGCTCGTGTCGTCCAGGCGTTGGGTGGTGGCGGGATCTTTATCATTGCGAGCTCTTATGTATTAAGCAAGTTCCCAGCGGAGCGTCAGGGCACAGCCTTGGGTCTTCTGGGAGGTATGAACGGGGTTGCGGCGATTCTAGGGCCGAATATCGGTGCTTTTATCCTCGACATTACGGGGAATTGGCATTGGTTGTTCTTAATCAATGTACCGATCGCCATTTTGCTGTTTATTGCAGGCATCCGTTATATTCATGAAGAACAGGAGCTGAGCCGTAAGGCGGTGGACTGGAGTGGTATCGCGGTCATGACGCTCGGTGTGCTCAGTCTGATGTACAGCTTTAGCAATCTGGATGGCGTAAATATGCTGCAAAGTCTTGGCTCACCGATGTTCTATGGCTTCTTCCTGGCAGGTGTGGTCATTCTGGTTCTCTTCTACTTTCTTGAAAAAAGGCTGGAAGGATCACAACGTGAACCTGTTGTATCTACACAGCTTCTGGGCATTGCGTCCTTTCGTTGGACGCTGCTGATTGCCTTTTTCTCAGGAGCCATTCTGGCATCCGTGATCTTCATTCCAGGTTTTGTTGAGCAATACCTCGGGGTATCCAACACAGCCTCCGGCTACTGGTTTACACCGCTTGCTCTGGCTTCAGGCATTGGTGCAGGTGGTGGCGGTTATCTGGTTGACCGCAAAGGGCCAATCTGGACGTTATCTGTAGCCGGATTGCTGTCGGCTATCGGCTTCCTGCTCTTCCCGCTGTGGGTAGAGCATATCTGGCAATTCGTGATTGCGAGTGTACTTGTGGGGATTGGCTTCGGTATGATGCTGGGAGCTCCAGTGAACGTGCTCGTTACTGAGCAAGCGGGTGAGAACAACAAGGGCATTGCGGTAGCGACCAGTTCCTTGTTCCGTCAGATGGCTATGGCGATCGCGCCAACCATTTTTGCCGGTTTCCTGGCTCGTGCCTTCTCCAACCTGGGCTCCAATATTCAGCAGGGTCTCACAGATCAGGGCATCCAGGTGCCGCCCGAAGCGCTTCAACAATATGCGTCTGGCGGCGGTGCAGCTTCAGGAAGCGATATTTCCAGATTAACCGAAGGACTATCCCAAATTCCTGATCCGGGCATTCGAGATGTGTTGCTACAGGCTCTTCATCAGACAATCGGCGAGGGTTATAGTGGACTGTTCTGGTCTGCGGTTATTTTCAGTGTACTCACGCTGGTCGCTGCGTTTATTACAGGGCGACAGCGTCATAAAGAGAAGAGGAATCGGGTGGAGACAGCATCAACAAACTGAATGGATGGACATTCCACATGAAGAGAACAGTGCACCTTTTGCCAGTAAAAAAGGAGCACTGTTCTTTTCAATTTAACCGTATTGTAACTTTTCATCATCCAGCAATGATTACAATAGAACGAGCGTGAGCGGCGTTTTCTTTTGAGATAGAGAAAACTTCAGAGAACACCGTGTCACAAGCCATTGCGCACGTTTAATGGTAATTATATAAGTTGAACGGATCATTAACACTGTACCGTTGCGGGGTCAGGATAAGTTAAATTCAACTTATATAGTAGTAGTATCGAATTTCATTTTGACAGTGAAGAAGGAATCGATGGATGACAAGCAGAACTAAAGATAAGAAGAAGAAGAGAAGAAAAGGTCTATATATAACGCTCGTATCGCTCGTTGTTTTGTTAATCGGGGGCTATTTGTTTCGTCAGCAGCTTGCTGTAGCGGCCTTCGATCTGTTTCTCGCTGGTTCAGTTGAAGACCAATTGTCTCGTTCCTATGTCCCTCAGGAGGGCAACAATACGCCTGACCCAACAGTATATCGCAAAGAACCGTTCTCGGTATTGCTGCTAGGCTCAGACAAACGTGCCTATGAGAAAACACGTGGGCGCTCAGACACGGTTATCTATGCCGTTGTTCGTCCGAAAGAATCCCGCGTACTCCTGGTATCCATACCTCGTGACACCTATGTGCAGATTGTTGGACGTGATGCCAACAAGGATGGTGAGGATGATTATGACAAGCTCGCGCATGCCTACGCCTTCGGTGGGGAGAATATGTCTATCAATACGGTGGAGAAATTTCTCGATGCGGATGTAGGTTATTATGCAACGATTAACTTTGACGGGATCAAAAAAGTCGTTGATGCACTTGGTGGCGTGAAGCTGCCGATTGATGAGGACATAGTGAACAAGAACCCGGAACATGTGCAGTTCACAATAGAAGGCGGTAAGCCGATCTATGACGGGCAGGAAGCACTTTACTATGTAAGATACCGTGAGGATAGCGATTTTAATCGCACCAAGCGGCAGCAGATTTTCCTGAATGCCATGGCGAATGAGATGCTTAATCTGAACGCCATCAGCAAAATTCCAGAATTGATTCAGATTATGGGAGACAGTTTCCAGACGGATATGCAGCCTTCATTCATTATTGATCTGGCCAAACAGGTACTGACTCAGGAAAAACCGCAAATCTCAAGCTTCACTATTTTGGGCGAAGGAATGCGGAAAAACGGAATTTATTATGGCAAGGCAGATGAGAAAGACGTCCAATATGCCAAAGAGCTGATTAACAACTGGATGGATGAGTCGACCCCAGCCGGTGAAGTGATGATTCCTGACCGGCAGAAGATCGAATAACCAATTCCATACAGACGTTATGTTTTAGACAAGGATCAGCAGTGCGTTTATTGGCGGGCTGCTGTTTTTTTTACTTTGTAGAAGGAATCATGTCCTTTTGGAACATCTTGCGTTCTAATGCGTACTATGTAAGTTGAATGTAATAAGCTGACTGATGAAATTTCACAAGGAGGATACGTAAGGGTATGAACATCGCATTTTTTTTGCTGCCCAAACAAGAAGTTACGTGCGTAACGTCGGATTCTACTCTGCGGCAGACGTTGGAACGGATGGAATATCATCGGTTCACGGCGGTGCCCATTTTGAATAAGGAAGGCAAGTATATCGGCACGGTTACCGAAGGTGATCTGCTGTGGTATATGAAGAACGCCGAGGGAAAGATTACATTTGAAAACGCTTCAAAATTCCTGCTTAAGGACGTTCCACTTCGGCTGGATATCAAACCGGTATCCATTGAAGCCAACATGGAGGATTTGATTAATCTGGCGAAAGTGCAGAACTTTGTGCCGGTTGTCGATGATATGGAGCGCTTCATCGGGATCGTAAGACGGAGTCAGATTATTGAGTATTGCGAGGGTATTGTAGCCAAGGAATCCATGAAAGTGAAGTAAGTCGAAACAAAATTCGATATTGATGCAACTGCGTGGATAATCACAGCCGTCCGGTATCATGTTAAACTTAAGAAGAACTGAACAAGAGCGAACTTAAATGAATTTTCGACAAGATAAAATACGAATTCGTTGTACGGGGTCCCCGCAAAGTACCTGAGATAAGTTTCGGAGGACTTCTCCGCTTTTTGGGGTAATTTTGCGGCCCCCCTTTTTATGCTATAATGGAGAATAAAGCTTTTTCGGGGGAGAGTGACTTTCGCCAATATGCCTAAAGAACTGGATGTAGCCAAACGCGCTAAAGTGATTGAATGGCTTAAAACCGAAGTGCTTGATCAGGTATCCCGATTATTCAAAGCGTTATGGGAAGGCAGTACAACCCGAATCGGGGACAGTCTCGCCAGTTTGATGATGAGTAGTTACATATTGGGCCGCAGGCTCGGTATTCCTTTCAAGGATCTGGATGCACTGCTTGTTGAGAAATTGAAAAAGCATAAACAGGAAGGTCACCAGTTGGAAGATTGGTACCAAGATATTTCCGCGCTAGAAGATCACATGCGTAAGAGGTGAATTTGTTGAAATTTAGCTTTAAATCAGCTGTCTGGAGCGTAGTTTATCTGCTCTTGCTACTTTCGCTGTTAACTCCTTTATCGGTTTTGGCCATATTTTTCATGATGATACCTGGAGTTATTTTGTTTGCTTCATTACCGGTAAAATCATTTATATGGCATCTCGTCCCAGTGGCGATCATTTTGGTCATATTTAGTCCTATTTATTTGTTATTACTGCTTTTGTTCACCCTGCCCGCCATTGTTATGGGCAATGCTTACAAGAAAAAGAAATCGGCCCTGTTCGCCCTAATGGCAGGAAGTGGAGCCATGCTGGCCGAGTATCTGTTGCTCCTGTTGATTGGAAGTGTAATCTTCCAATTTGATTTGTCGAGTTATATTGATGATGTGGTCAGATTGACGATTGAACCCCTGACGAATACATCCAGTCAGATGGTAAATGGGTTTGTATGGACACCTGAAATGACTCAGGATGTCGCAAGACAGACGCAGCTTATGATTCCATTCGCCTTGGTGGTCACGTCTCTGGTCATGGCTCTAATCACACATCTCATTGCACGTCCGATTCTAAACGTAATGGGCGTGGTTGTACCGAAATTTCCACCTGCGCGTGAATGGCGTATGCCGCGTGCCCTGATCTGGTATTACTTCCTGGCATTGTTGTTCGAAGTGATATCCAGGCAGAGTGACGGAACGTACTGGACCATGATCGCCATGAACTTGTCGCCTCTAATCAATTTGGGCTTCATGATTCAAGCCATCGGATTCTTCTTCTTTCTCTCACATGCAAAGAAATGGAATCCGGTTGTACCGTATTTGCTGGCGGCAGCAGTCTTCTTCATTGGACCGCTGCGGATTATCGGGATTATCGATCTGGCGTTCCCGCTTCGCGAGGCAATATCGAAACCAAAACGATAGGGTGATGAGTCATGCCTAAATTTCTGAAGAAACGCTGGCACGGCTACTATACCGTATGGGCGTTCATACTGCTGCTTCTGCTTGTTATGTTCGTGACCATCTACAACTGGACGCTTGGTTTGATTAGTCTGATACTGGCTTCGGCGCTGGGAATCGTCATGATTAAGGCGGAGCTCGCGTTCCGTCGTGAGCTTAACGACTACATTAATGGCCTTTCCATTCGGATCAAACGAATGGAGGGGGAAGCGGTCAGCATGCTCCCATTCGGTATTGTGCTGTACAGCGAAGATCGTACCGTAGAGTGGCATAATCGCTTCGTCGCGGACATGTTCCAAGAGAAGACGATGGTAGGTAATCCGCTGCAAAATTTGTTTCCCAAACTTCCTCAACCGAAGGAAAAAAAGGATGGGACCAAGGAGCCGTCTAAGGAGCTTCACGACGAATTCCAATTGGATGATCGATATTATGGAGTTATTCATAATCCGCAAGAGCGGTATGTATATGTTTACGAGATTACGGAGCTAGCCATTCTTCGTGATAAATATGAGAATGAACGCATGGCACTGGGCATTCTGGTTCTCGACAACCTGGACGAAGCAGCCCAGGGCATGGACGACCAGCAGCGGACTGCGCTTATTGCCCGTGTAACAAGCGAGATTACGTCTTGGGCGAAACGGTATGAGGTATACCTGCGCCGCCTCTCTTCTGATCGTTATCTCATGATGTTGAATTATAAGTCTTTGCAGGAACTGGAGCAGAGCCGATTTGTCATCCTGGATGAAGTCCGGGAGATGACGGCTGATCTTAAGGTGCCGATGACACTAAGTGTTGGACTGGCATTTGGCTCGGATACCATCAGTGAGATGGGAGAATTGGCTCAGTCCAGTTTGGATATGGCACTTGGCCGTGGTGGTGATCAGGCTGCCGTAAAATCTGGACAGCGGTTGTCCTTTTACGGTGGAAAGTCCAACGCGGTGGAGAAACGTACTCGGGTAAGAGCTCGGGTTATCGCACATGCATTGCGTGATCTGATGCAGGAGAGTGACCGAGTGATTATCATGGGTCACAAAATGCCTGATATGGATGCGATTGGCGCGTCTATTGGGGTATGGAAAGCGGCGAGTCTGTACAATGTGGAGGCACGAATTGTACTGGATGGACCCAACCCTTCCATTGAACGCATGATGGAACAGGTGAATAAGGATGAGAAGCTGTCCAAAGCCTTTGTGTCGCCGGAACAGGCAACCCAGATGATGACGGAGCATACGCTGCTTGTTGTTGTCGATACACATAAGGCATCCATGACAATGGAGCCGAAGCTGGTTCAATCCGCTACGCGTGTCGTGGTTGTGGATCACCACCGTCGGGGTGAAGAATTCATTAACGATGCAGTTCTGATCTATCTGGAACCATATGCTTCTTCGGCAGCAGAATTGGTGACTGAGCTTCTCCAATATATTCATGACAAGGTACAATTCACTCCACTGGAAGCGACGGCGTTATTAGCCGGGATTACGGTGGATACGAAGCATTTTGCACTCCATACGGGATCGAGAACGTTTGAAGCGGCAGGCTTCCTGCGTCGCAGTGGTGCAGACACCATTATGATCCAGCGGCTTATGAAAGAAGATCTGTCAGAATATATTGCTAAGGCAGAAATCATAAAGCATGCTAAAATGGTATACGGGAACATTGCGCTGGCGGTCACGGACCCTGGCAACAAGATTCCACAGATGATGATCGCCCAAGTGGCGGACACATTGCTTAATATGACCGACGTGGTCGCTTCATTTGTCATTAGTGAACGCCCGGATGGACTGATTGGCATCAGCGCGAGATCGCTGGGGCGCATGAATGTTCAGGTGGTCATGGAACGACTGGGCGGTGGCGGACATTTAACGAATGCTGCCGTGCAGCTTGAAGGAACGCTTGGAGAGGCGGAAAAACGGCTGACGAACGTACTGGCTGAAATCGAAAAGGAAGAGGGTTTGTTCGAATGAAAGTCATTTTTATAAAAGATATGAAGGGTCAAGGCAAAAAAGGACAAGTGAAGGAAGTGTCCGAGGGATACGCACAGAACTTTCTTCTGCCACGGGGAATCGCACGTCCAGCAACAGACGGAAACATGAAAACACTGGACAACCAGAAGGCAGCGGAAGACAGACGTAAGCAGGAAGAGAAAGCAGAAGCGGAAGCTCTGGCTAAAAAGCTTGAAGCTGAAGTGACTGAACTGAAAGCAAAATCCGGCGAAGGCGGCCGTCTGTTCGGTGCAATCACGAGCAAACAAATCGCAGAAGCTCTGGCAGCGAAAGGTCTGAAAGTCGACAAACGCAAAATTGAACTGGACGAGCCTATCCGCACACTCGGCGTAACGCAAGTCACCGTCAAGGTTCACCCTGAAGTGAAGGCTACCTTGAAGGTACAGGTAACGGAGGAGTAAGATGGGCGGCGAAATGTTATTCGACCGGATTCCCCCACAGAACCTGGAAGCCGAACAGGCCGTGCTGGGTGCAATCCTGTTGCAGGGCGAAGCCCTGATTACAGCGATGGAACGGGTGCAAACCGAGGATTTCTATGATAAACCCCATCAATTAATTTTTGAAGCGATGATCCAGCTTGGCGAGGGAAATCAACCGATTGACCTCGTGACACTGACTTCGCTACTGAAGGATAAAGGCGAGCTTGAGGACATCGGCGGCGTCAGTTATCTGGCGAAGCTGGCTCATGGTGTTCCGACTGCCGCGAACGTGGATTATTACGCTCAGATTATCGAAGAGAAATCCATGCTGCGTCGCCTGATTCGTACAGCTACGCAAATTGTGAGTGAAGGATACACGGGCGGTGAGGATGTCGCGGCTATGCTTGGAGAAGCAGAGCGGCGCATTCTGGAGATTTCCAACCGACGTTCCAGTAGCGGTTTTATAGCCATTCAGGATGTTCTGATGGAAGTATTCGACCGTGTGGAGACGTTGCATCAGAACAAGGGCACCACAACGGGCATTCCGTCCGGGTTCATCGATCTGGACAAGATGACCGCCGGATTCCAGCGGAGTGACTTGATTATTGTAGCGGCACGTCCATCTGTAGGTAAGACCGCCTTCGCCCTGAATATCGCTCAGAATGTAGCCATTCGGGCGCAGGAGACAGTTGCGATATTCAGTCTGGAGATGTCAGCCGCACAGCTCGTACAGCGTATGATCTGTGCAGAGGCCAATCTGGATGCGGGTGTCATGCGTATGGGTGACTTTAAAGGTGATGAAGATTGGCAAAAGCTGACGATGGGCATTGCAGCCTTGAACGAAGCTAATATCTACATTGACGATACACCAGGGATCACCGTAGCTGACATTCGTGCTAAATGCCGTCGTCTCAAGAAAGAGAAAGGCCTTGGCATGATTCTGATCGACTACCTTCAACTGATTAGTGGACGTGGTAAAGCCGGCGAGAACCGTCAACAAGAGGTATCCGAGATCTCACGTACCCTGAAACAGATTGGCCGGGAACTGGAAGTTCCGGTTATTGCCCTGTCTCAGCTGAGCCGGGGTGTAGAGCAACGTCAGGATAAACGTCCGATGATGAGTGACTTGCGGGAATCGGGTTCGATCGAGCAAGATGCCGACATCGTTGCGTTCCTGTACCGGGATGACTACTATAACCAGGAAACCGAGAAGAAAAACATTATCGAGATTATTATCGCCAAACAGCGTAATGGTCCGGTGGGTACGGTGGAACTGGTCTTCCTGAAAAACTTTAATAAATTCGTTAACTACGAGCGGGCACATAATGATGCCTTTGCCATGTAGGGGACAGGCACAGACTGCTTCGATAGGGAAGTGAAATCGTCTGTCCCCGACATCAACCATTAGATCATATGAACTCATAAATACGTTGTGAATACGACATATAGCGTTGGATTTAAACGCGTAGCGAGTAACCGGGGTTAGCTGTCAAGCAAGATTTGACTGGCTTCGCCGGTTTTTTGCGTCGCAATATGGAGTCAATTCCGAACATTAGAGTTTGACTATATCTAATTGTTCGCCATTTGATTTGACTTTGAAAAAAGGGACTGGTACACTAGTACTGCTGCGTTAAAGCAGCGAAAACCTTCCCTTGGATGTAAACCGAGGGGGATTTTCACTGTCCGTTAGCACGCTTCTCCGCTGGTAATTTCACTTCAAATTCCTGCCGAGATAGAGGACGGACAGACCAATACAAAGGTGCGCAAGGCACCCACGGAGGTATGTACTATGTCAACGGTAGTTGTAGTGGGAACGCAATGGGGAGACGAAGGTAAAGGCAAGATTACGGATTATTTGGCGGAATCCGCAGACGTGGTTGCTCGTTACCAAGGTGGTAACAATGCAGGACACACGATTCTGATCGATAACAAAAAATATAAATTGACGATGATTCCATCGGGTATCTTCTACACAGACAAAGCATGTGTAATTGGTAACGGTATGGTTATCAACCCGAAGGCACTCATCGAAGAAATTAACTATATTCATGACAATGACTTTACGACCAAAAACCTGTCCATCAGCGAACGCGCACACATCATCCTGCCATATCACATGGTATTGGATGCATTGGAAGAAGAGAGCAAAGGCCCGAACAAAATCGGTACAACAGGCAAGGGAATTGGCCCATGTTACATGGACAAATCAGCTCGTATCGGTATTCGTATGGTTGATCTGCTTGATGCGGAGGAGTTCGAACTGAAACTGCGTCATTTGGTAAAAGAAAAAAACCGTGTAATCGAGCAGGTCTATGGCGGCGAGCCTGTAGATGTAGAAGAAATTCTGAAAGATTACCTGGGATACGCAGAAATTCTGCGTCCTTATGTGCGTGATACATCAGTTGTGCTCAATGAATACATCGACGAGGACAAAAAAGTATTGTTCGAAGGCGCACAAGGCGTTATGTTGGATCTTGACCAAGGTACTTATCCATTCGTTACTTCATCCAATCCGTCTGCAGGCGGCGTATGTATCGGTTCTGGCGTTGGCCCAGCCCGTATTCAGCAGGTTATCGGTGTGGCTAAAGCCTATACAACACGTGTAGGAGATGGTCCTTTCCCGACAGAATTGCATGATGCAATTGGTGACCAAATTCGTGAGACCGGACATGAGTACGGCACTGTAACTGGACGTCCGCGTCGCGTCGGCTGGTTCGACAGTGTTGTTGTTCGCCACGCTCGTCGTGTTAGCGGAATCACGGGTCTGTCCCTGAACTCGCTGGATGTAATGACAGGTCTGGAAACGGTGAAAATCTGCACAGGATACAAATTCCGCGGCGAGGTTATCACTCACTATCCGGCAAGCCTGAAAATGCTGGCAGAATGTGAAGCGGTATACGAAGAGCTTCCGGGCTGGAGCGAAGATATCACAGCAGCGAAGAAACTGGAAGATTTGCCTGTGAACACACAGAATTATGTGAAACGTGTTTCCGAACTGACAGGCATTCCAATTGCCATCTTCTCTGTAGGCCGTAACCGTGAGCAAACGAATCAGGTTCTTCCTATCTACGAATAAGCAGCTAGGTTAACTCGGCAATACGAAGTAAACGTTCATCCAAATGATATGCCTATATAGGCATCATAGAGCCCCAGTTATCGCTTAAATAGCGATGGCTGGGGTTTTTCGCACGCCTTCCTGATATAATCCACGGATTTCCGTCAATACTGTTTAACAGTAGACTCATAGATCCTGAAACATCGAATGTGATATGGGGTCGGAATAACGGAGGGAGAGAACGGGAATGAAGTTGCTTCAATGGTTCATTAAAATATTGCTTACCGTGATGCTGGTCAGTTCACTGACCCTGCTGACAACCGGATTAATCGTTCAGTCATATGTAAAATCGCTGCTGGCGAGTTTTAATATTCAGTGGGAAGGCCAGCCCATGGGATTAACGGCCATGTTTCAGGGTGCATTAGGTGGTAAGTCCGGTGAAGAGAAGAAGCCGGGAACGGGCACGACAGATCAGCCGGCAGGAGCGGAGGAGGAACACGTTCCAGAAGATGCGATATCTGTCATGGGCAATGGAACAGAAAGTGGAGAAACAGGCCCGAATACAGGCAACAGCTCTGAACAGGGTATGGGAACAGACGATGGTCAAGGAGCAGGCTCAGGAACGGACTCTTCTGCTACGGGATCTAGCCCAGGGGGCAGCTCAGGCACGGGAACAGACGCAGATGCTGGCACAAATGCGGGTACCGATTCTGGGACAACGCCTGGCAACAGTACAGCATCGGGCAACGGATCAGGTACGAATTCCAATGGCACGCCTTCTTCAGGGAATGATGAGATTGTAGTATCTCCGGATGACATCACAGGTAAGAAGGATAAGCTGCCGTTGGAGGAAAAAGAAAAAATTTTCAGTCTACTGATGAACAAGCTGCCCCAGAAAGAGATGCAGCAAATCTCAGGCGCTATGGAAGGCGGCCTGACTGAGCAGGAGCTGCGCGATATTGAGCAGGTGATCTCCAAGTATCTGACGAGCGAAGAATACGATAATCTAATGGAAGTCCTTCAGGCGGAATAAACTAAGTTCATATAGGGAAATCCGTAAATCTGCGACCCTTTGCTGAATATTCATAAAGGAATCGAAAGATCGAATCCTGAGCGGTAAATCAGAGAAATTTAATTTATGAGGCCATTCGGGCAATGAAATAAAAGCAGAAATTGGTTAGCATACAATCCAGCCAATATGAGGCACTCTATAGCAAGAGTTTAACGAAATCCCTCACCAGAGATGATCTGGCGAGGGATTTCAGTTTGTATTTTTATGAAAAAGAAAACACATTTCAGTGGGTCTTAGAACCTAGTCTTAAAAAATGATCAAAAGTACATAGTATACCTGAAGTAGAGGCGTTATGGGGAAGAGTTCTGCTCTGCCATCTTATGGATAATACAGGAAAACCAAGCGTGGCGCGGCTTTGCGCTATGACGTGTACAGTTGAAATGAGTGTAAAACCTGTGTTAAAGTATACGGGTGTGATAAAAGGTTAAAATTTTGACACTTTTACGAGCGCAGCTAAAGTCCTGATTTGCGGACACCCGAATACAAATATCGACAAGCATGGGACAGACACAGTGGGTGATGTCTTGACAGAAATGCGAACTGAGAAGTGCTGAAAAGGAGAGAATCATGAAAGGTTTCAGAGGCATACGCCAACCGGGCAAGAACCGGGAACACGAACAATCCGGGGAACACCGGACGGCCGAAGACAAAAACAACATGAGCATGTCCAACTTCAGTAGTAATAAAAAGCGCGTTCTGGCCTCGCGCAAATGGATCATTACAGCAGCATGTGGTTTATTTATCGCTGCATCGATCGGATTCGCAGGCAAACAATACGTTGCTGCAAACACCGTCCCATATTATAAAGTGATGGTTAAAGGAAATGAGATTGGCACCATCACGGATGAGACGCAATTACAGAAATTATTTGCAGACAAAACTGAGGAATTCCAAAATAAATATCCAGAAGCGGAAATGGTGCTGAACACAGATGGCATCACGACCGAAACCATTAAAGCATACAAACCCGTAGTGAACAGCGATGAGACGCTGGACAAGCTCGGCGACATGCTTACCGCCTATGCCAAGGGTGTAGAGCTCAAGGTAGACGGTGAAGTAATCGGCATTGTGAAGGATCAGGCAACAGCAGACGCGATTCTGGAACAAGTGCAGAACAAGTACATATCGGCATCGGCTGTGCGCAGTTCGCTCAAGACGAAGTCGGTATCGGCAAACTCATCGAAGAAAGCCGAGGGGCCGAGTACTACGCTGAAGTCGGTGGGCATCAAGGAAGATGTAGCGACAGATGTGGTGAAGGCTGATCCAAACAAAATATGGGATGTATCCGAGGCGGTTGAAGCTTTAACCGTTGGTAAAGACGCGCCTGTAACTTATGTCGTGCGTGAAGGAGATACGATCTCTTCCATTGCTGCCAAATACGAAATTACGCAAAGTGAGATTCGCAAACATAATCCGGGCATCAAAGAAACGTCGCTGCAAATTGGGGACGAGCTTACACTGACGGTGCCAAAACCAGCCGTTACTGTTAAATCGGTAGAGCAGGTGGTTGAACAGATTGAGATTAAACCACAAGTGGAAGTACGCAAAAGTGCTGAGCTCAAAGCAGGCACAACCAAAGTGGTGCGTCCAGGTCAAAGCGGTCTAAAAAGCATGCAATATCGGATAACGAAGGAAAATGGTGAAGTCGTTCAGGAAGAATGGCTTGGCCAGGAAGTCATCAAATCAGCGGTTACTGAAGTAGTTCTGAGTGGAACCAAAGTGGTCGGTGAAGGTACAGGTGAATTTGCTTGGCCGGTATCGAACGCTACGATGAGCAGCAGCTTTGGACAACGCTGGGGTCGCCAGCACAAAGGTGTCGATCTTGTCGGTAACCGTGACGTGAAAGCGTCTGATGAGGGCGTGATTACTTTTGCAGGACAGAAGAGTGGTTATGGCAATGTTATTATTATTAACCATCGTAATGGATACGAAACACTTTATGGGCACTTGAACAGCATTGGTGTTAAGGTTGGACAAGTCGTTGAAAAAGGTGAGAGCATCGGCGTAATGGGCAACACGGGCCGTTCGACCGGAACGCATCTGCATTTCGAGATTATCAAGAACGGAACGGTGGAAAATCCGTTGACATACTTGAACTAGTTATATCGCAATCCAGGGCAAGGTTGGCAGTTGATGCTGGCCTTGTTTTTTGCTGCTGTAAAAATTTTTCAGTTTGGGCTGCACATTGGCCCTGATCGGGATGTGACGGTGCTTCAGGTATGTTAAACTATAGACTATAGGCAACAAGCCATATGATATGAACTATATTCAATGAAAACGTAGGAAACACAATTTATATAAGTTGATTAAGAGAGATAGACCGCTAAGGCGGATTAAGCAGGATATAGGGGTGAAGACAGCCGATGCAGGGGAAGATTTTGGTGGTGGACGATGAACAGCCCATTGCGGACATTCTGAAGTTTAATTTGGAAAAAGAGGGGTACGAGGTCATCTGCGCATTTGATGGCATTCGTGCGGTTGAATTGGCGTTATCCGAGAAGCCGGATCTGATGCTGCTGGACCTGATGCTGCCAGGTAAGGATGGTATGGATGTGTGCCGCGAGGTGCGTGCCCATCTGGAGATGCCGATCATTATGCTGACCGCAAAGGATGGGGAGATCGACAAGGTGCTCGGTTTGGAGCTAGGTGCGGATGATTACGTGACGAAGCCTTTCAGTACGCGCGAGCTGCTCGCCCGGGTGAAAGCACAGATGCGCAGACGGCAGAAGCCTGCCATTACGGCTGAAGCGCCGGAAGACGAAGAGAAACAGGTCATGCGTTTATTTGATCTGGCGTTTGATATGGACATGTATACAGCTTACAAAGGCGGCGAACCGCTGGATCTGACTCACCGTGAGTACGAACTTCTCTATTATATGGCGAAGCATTCCGGCAAGGTAATGACACGTGAACATCTGCTGCAAGCTGTATGGGGATATGAATATTTCGGGGATGTACGTACCGTTGATGTTACGATTCGTCGTCTGCGTGAGAAGATTGAGGAGAACCCGAGCAAACCAGAAACGATTCTGACTCGCCGCGGGCTGGGTTATCTCGTGCGCAGTCCCAAAAGCGTGGGGATATAATGGGGCGTTTCTCGCGATTTTCGTTCTTTCGAACGATTCAGGCGAAACTGATTATTATCTATGTACTGCTGATTCTGATTGCGATGCAATTGATCGGCGTTTATTTTGTGAGTGCGATGAAGAACTCGCTGACCAGCAACTTCACTGAGGATTTGCAGGCACGGGCTGAGATGCTGTCTGTGCTTGTGGGAGAGACGATGGCTGGTGGAGAAGCCGAGGCTGGCGAGGACAAAACGGAAAACCTGCGTGTGTTGGTAAACAACCTGTTCAACATTAACGGCGCCGAGATTCAGGTGCTGGATGCCAGTGGCAAAGTGCTGACCACCTCGCTAAGTTCCCATTCAGACTATGTTGGACGCAAAAACACCCAGACCGTTGTCAGCCGTGCGCTTCAAGGCATTCGGGACAATGAGGAATATATCGTGGACGAGGATAATGTTCGCAAAAAGGTCGTTGCCAAGCCGGTGCTGTCCGGCGGCAAGATTATCGGCGCGGTCTACATCGCCGCCTCGATGAATGAGTTATATGCCACAATGGAGGGCATTAACAAGATTTTTATCTCCGGCATTTTGATTGCCTTGGTATTAACCGCAGTGCTTGGTGTCATTCTGTCACATACGATAACGCAGCCGATCAAGGAGGTTACCCGAAGGGCGACGGCGGTCGCAGAAGGAAACTTTGATCAGCAGACCCCTGTATTCGGAACGGATGAGATTGGACAGCTTAGCCGGGCATTTAACTATATGACGAGCAGGCTCCGGGATGCACTCTCCCAGAACGAAGAGGAGAAGGAGAAGCTCACGTCCATTCTGACCAACATGAGTGATGGCGTGGTGGCCACGGACGAATATGGCAAAGTCATTCTGGTGAACCGCCGTGCCAGCAGCATTCTGGGCATGCGTCCGGCGGACATTGAAGGAAGGCATTTTGCGGTATTGCTGGGCATTGATCCGGAAGATGCGGAAGCGTTAGCGAGTGGATTTACGGGTTCGACGCTGCTTCAGATTGCGCCTGCGGGACAGGAAGATCCCGTTGTCATCCGCATGACGTTTACACCGGTTCATCGCCGGGAGCTAGGCATTACAGGTACGATCGCTGTGCTTCAGGACGTTACGGAGCAGGAAGAACTGGAAGCTTCACGGCGTGAATTCGTGGCGAATGTCTCTCATGAGCTGCGTACACCGTTGACCACCATCAAGAGCTACGCAGAAGCGCTGGATGATGGAGCTCTGGAAGATCCGCAGCTCGCTGGGAGATTCGTTGGAGTAATCCAGAATGAGACGGAGCGTATGATTCGCTTGGTTACGGATTTGCTGCATCTGTCCAGGCTCGATTCCAAGGAAGCGATGCTGCGCAAACAGCCAACCGACATCATGGAGATGTTGGAAGAAGTGTCGGATCGTTTTTCGTTTCAGATGCATCAGAAGGATATTCAATCTGTGCTTTCTGTAGAGAACGGGATTCCAGCGGTTCCATTGGATCGCGACCAAATTGATCAGGTGCTTGATAATGTTGTGTCCAATGCGCTGAAATACACGCTTGAAGGTGGCACGATTACAATCGCAGCCAGACGCAATGATGATCATACTCTCGCCATATCAGTGACCGATACGGGGATGGGGATTCCACAGCGGGATCTGGACCGCATTTTTGAACGGTTTTATCGGGTAGACAAGGCTCGCTCCCGCAGTATGGGCGGTACAGGGCTCGGATTGTCCATTGCCCGGGAAATTGTGAAGGCCCATGATGGCAATATCTCACTGGAGTCCGAGGTGGACGTGGGGACGACGGTAACGTTCACACTGCCCATGCGTGAGGAAGGAGGTGAGCACCTTGAAAGAGCGGATTAAATCTCTGGTGCTTGCTTCCCTCGTCGTTGCCAGTTTGGTACAAAGTTACTTCTTGATCTATCGTTTGCCCGGTGGGGGCGATTCGATTGTGACGTCAGAGACGAACTATGTGAAAACCGAGAATATGGGCCAGGAGCGCAATATTGAAGATTTAATTTTCCCTGATCAGATGGTTATTCATCTGGGAGAGGACAAACATACGGTGTTTTATCCGGGCAATACGTTCTATCAGTTGATCTATTCACGGTTGCAGGGACGTACGTTTGATGATTTCCAGCGTCGGAGTGTGCAGTCGGTCAACTGGAATCAGATTCGTAAGGAGAATCCTGGCTTTGAGCTGTCGTTCAAGGAAGGCATCCCTGTAGCGTTGTTACAGCGCGTGATGCGACTCGGGACAGACTCTCTCTTCCAGGGGGAAACGATTAACCGGATCTCGATCTATACGGCCAAAAATGAAACAAAGGCACACGCACTGTTCTTCAGCGCCAAAGGCGACGTGGTCTACGAGGCGACGCAGGCGGATCTGACAGTACAGGACGTGCAGCAGCATGTCGACTTCGGCAGCAGCTGGACACCTTATACGCTGATGGACGGCGGATATTATATCCCGGCTGAAGCACTGGAAACGATTGAGGCTGACGTGCCTACAGGCCAGTTCACTGTCGAACAAATGCAGCGCAGCCTATTCTTTGATCCAAGCATGACCCGAAACATTCGGGAAAAAGATGGCTCGGAGATCTATACAGACAGCAAACGCAGTCTGCAAGTGAAGCAAGAGCAGCGCTGGATTAGCTACACCGATCCAGCGGCGCCGCCTGCGGGACAGATTGACGCAGCGAAGGATGCGCTGTCCGCGGTTGATTTTGTGAATCAGCATGGCGGCTGGAAAGGTCGTTCGCGCATGATGCTGGATACAACCGATACAAAGACGAAACTTCAGTTCCAGCAATATTACAGCAGCTTCCCGATTATGGACTCGATGCAGTTCCGGTTCGGCACGATCAGCATGGAGATGCAGCAGGAGACGGTATCCAGCTATGAACGTTCGCTCGAATATCTGAACGAAGGCGCGGAGACGAAGAAATCGGTCACCCTGCCCGGTGGGGACAAGCTGAAGGCGCTCATCCAGAAGGTGGCGGGTACTAATCGTAAGGTCGTAGACGTGTATCCGGCTTACCGTCCATCCAGCATTGAGGATGGACTGAAGCTCATCCCGGTATGGGTAATCCGCTTTGGGAACGGGGAGGAAACCACCGTTTCTTGATGGGTTATAGGATATGAAGTCATTTGATATCCGGGCGAGGTTTAGAATCACACGTTAACGGAGGGGGCAGAAATAACCTGAAGAAGCGAAGCGCTCGCCTTTATCCCCGGATTTCTCCCTTGGGAAAAGGGAATCAAGAAATCTGGGGATAACAGCGATCGGAAGGTTGTTCTGACCACGGAGTGGTAAGTGTGATAGTAGTCTAATGATGGAGGTGGATGTTTTGGATTGGGGACGGGCGAAAAATGTGTTGATCTATGCCTTCCTGCTGCTCAATCTGGTGCTGGGATACCAGATCTGGATGGATGCGCGGGAGACGGCCGGAGCCAATCTGGACTTCACCTCACTGGCAGATAATACACAGCAGGCGATGGAAGAGAAGGGCATCCAGGTGCTGGCTCCTATTCCGAATGAGACGCCGAAGCTGCCGAAGCTGTCGTATGAGTTCATTGAAGATAACAAGACAGGCATTGAGGTTGAACTGGAAAATAAAGTGGACAGCAAGCTGATCTTCTCGCAAAGCGAGCTGGAGGATGCACTACAGGACGAGATTCCCCAGATTGGTACGTATCGATGGGATCAGCTGATGGCGGAGGATGGGGCATTTGTGCTTCATCCGTTGGTGGATGGCAAATGGCCGCTCTTCAATGTTAGTCTGGAGCTATTCTACAGCGATCAGAAAATTACGGGTTATCGTCAGACTCCGGTGCGGATTACGACAGCGGAGGAAAGCGATCAGCAGGTGCTTCCGGCGTCGAAGGCGCTGGGTACGCTGATCGAGAACTTTTTGCCAAATGATGCGATTGTCAAAGATATTCAGTTGGGCTATTACGGCCAGTTGTTCAATTCAGATATGCAGGTGGCGATGCCGGCATGGCGGTTCGTGCTGGAAAGTGGCGAAGTGTTGTACGTGCAGGGCATCAGTGGGGATGTATTCAGTCCCAAGACAGACAAACCAGGGGAGTAATGCGTTATGGGGATTTATTTTACCGTGTTATCCAGCGGTTCGACAGGGAATGCCACGGTTATACAGCATGGGGGCACATCCCTCATGATTGATGCAGGTCTCAGTGCGAAGCGGCTGGAGGCATTGTTTCTGGAACGGGAGATTTCGGGAACGGAGCTGGACGGGATTCTGGTTACACATGAACATTCCGATCACATTAAAGGACTAGGCGCGATGTCTCGGAAATATAATTTACCAATCTATGCAAATACGAATACGTGGGCGGCACTGGAGAAGTCCGTTGGGGCGATTCCAGAGGAAAACCGAAGGGTATTTGAGACGGGTGAAAAGCATGATTTTGGCTCCCTGCGCGTGGAATCCTTCGGCATCTCCCATGATGCAGCGGAACCGGTAGGTTACACATTCGATGATGGCAGTGAGAAGCTGTCCGTTGCGACGGATCTCGGATATATGAGCGACAAGGTTCGCGATGCGATCTCGGATTCGGATGTACTTGTGCTGGAGGCGAATCATGATGTCGAATTGCTGCGTATGGGGCGGTATCCATGGAACACCAAGCGCCGCATTCTGAGCGACATTGGGCATTTGTCGAACGAAGCGGCGGGAGCTGCGCTTAGTGAACTGATGAACGGACGCATCAAGCGCACGTATCTGGCACATTTGAGCCGGGATCATAATATGATGGACTTGGCGAAAATGACCGTGCGTGATGCGATGGAGAGCCGTGGTTGCTTTTATCGGGATCATGAGTTCAAGCTCTGTGATACGTATTATGATCGGCCTACGCCATGGGATAGGGTGGGTGAGCCATAAAGCTGTCGAGTTCGGTAGCTTTGCGCTCTACTTCTTCGCGGGTCAGAATGCCTTTGTCGACGAGCAGTTCAATAATCGTGCTTAGGGCAAGGGTGTTGCGGTAATGCTCTTCCTTGAGATCGGCCAGCTTGGCCGCCATATGAACTTCATCCATGGCTGTGAGTGTACGCGTGCGATCCATAATGTGAATCCTCCTTCTATGAAGCTTCGAATTGTCTTTTACTATTATTGTAGTCAGGCTTGATGGAAAACATTCCTCTTTTTGCCGCTATAATTACACGTAAGGGACGTGTATGCTGAACCAGGGGCTGCATTTTGCTTAAGAAGATGAAAAAGTTCACGGGAATAGGCAAAATTGCGCTTAGCCAACTGGATTTTGTGGTGATAGATACTAGGGACTTTTATTGTTAAGCGCGTTATAGCGGAAATTTCCGTTAATCTTCGTAATTATGCAACTTTTTAAGATTTGGCGTGTTTAGTATATAAGGAGCTTTTATAGTAGAGGCTGTTTTGCGCGCAAAAAGGCATGTCGTAGAATGCGAGAGCATTTCTGATAGAGTCACAGACAGAATGGGATATTCGTTCTGTTGTACATAGACGCTTCATTCCGAGTTAGCGGGAATGGCAGCGATATGCAAAACGAGTTTTTATGCAGGAACGCATGGAAGAATGAGTTGGTATTTACGGTACACGCGTAACGGAGGACACAGAACGAAGCTGGAGAAGCGAAGCGTTCGCCTTTATGAACAAATTTTCACCTTATTTAGAGGGTAATTAATAAAATTTGTGAGTAACAGCGATCGGAAGCTCGGCTGTGGCCGGAGTGGGGTAACGTAAGGACACAGTCGTTGGCCATGCGACAACGATCGGGCGGCAGTCAGGGTCTTGATGCGTGACAACGAAGGGGAGAGGATCACGATGGGATTGTTTGGAGACGATTTTTATTCAACCAAAGTATCAAGACGCGCCGAACCTGAACAGAAAGGTAAACTTCAGATCATTCGCCCTGGAGGCAGGGGCAGGGGACGGGACCGCTGGCAGAATCCACGCAAGTCACGCTCGGGTTTTAGCTCCACGGTCAAGGTAGCCGTGATCAGTTCGGTAATCAGCTCCATCGTGACCGTTACGCTGTTCAGCTTTATTATGCAGCCTGCATCATTACCTCTAGCGAACGCTGCAGGGAACGGCGGAGGCGGTACACAGACAGCGCAGGCGGCTGATCCGTACGACCGGATTATCCAGGCAGCTGCGAAGGTTCGCCCTTCCGTGGTGAGCATCGTGAACCATAAAACGGGCAGCAGCCTGTCGATGGAAGATTCTGCGCTGGGATCAGGGGTCATTTTCAAAAAGGAAGATGGCAAAGCTTACATCATGACCAACCATCACGTCGTGGAGGGTGCGAGTGATCTGGAGATTGTTACGGTGGACGGGGAAACGCATAAAGCGAAGCTGGTGGGCAAAGACCGGGTTAGTGACATTGCGGTATTGTCTGTGCAAGATGATAAGGGCATCGGTCCAGCCGCAGAGCTTGGTGATTCCAGCAAACTTCAGCGCGGTCAAACGGTGCTGGCGATCGGGAATCCGCTCGGTCTGGGCGGTACGCTGACATCCGGTATTGTCAGTTACACAGATCGGATTCTGCCGGTATCCATTAATCAGGACGGTGTGTATGACTGGGAACAAAACGTGATCCAGACGGATGCGGCGATTAACGAAGGCAACAGTGGCGGGGCACTGGCCGATCTGAACGGCAAACTGGTCGGCATCAACACGATGAAGATCTCGGATACAGGCGTTGAAGGCCTCGGCTTTGCGATTCCGATGAACGAAGTGATGAAAACGGTGGATTCCTTGCTGCTGAACGGCAAAGTATCTCGTCCATATCTGGGCGTATATACTGTCGATCTGAGCAATCCATATGCTCCGCTGGATGACGAGCAGCGTAAAGACCTCAAGCTGCCATCCCACGTGGACAGCGGTGTGGTTGTACTGGAAGCGTCCGGTCCGGCGTCCGAAGCGGGCATGAAGCTGAATGATGTCATTACGGAATTTGATGGGCAAAAAATTACCTCTACGCTTGATCTGCGGAAATATCTGTACGATAAGAAGAAGATCGGCGATACGATTGAAATCACCTTTTACCGGGATGGCAACGCCGAGAAGGTGTCGGTGAAGCTGACGGATAAACCGGAGTAAGAGAATTGCTTTCATGTACATGGCACACAGAAATAGGGTAATAAAGGAGAGTCGATCAACTTGTTGATCCGCTCTTTTTTATTGCACTAATCTTGATTTACATATAAACCACATTCATGAGGTTACAGTGGGGATTTTGTCGTTTCCCAATGATAGGTTAGGACCAGAGCCAAAGTCTCTGTTATAGAGGGTTTCAGTTATGGTAAACTGTTGGGAATGTGTTGGTGATGGGCGGCTGTGCGAGTAACATCTGTTTGTTGATCTGTACTCTCAATCTGGATTGGAAGGGGTTAATTCAATGAAACGTTTGACGAAAACCATGTTGGGGGGAACAGGCCTGGTATCTGCGCTGTTTGTTTTGTCCGCATGTACTTCTGAGGTGTCCCCGTCAGGGACTGCTGATGTTAGTGGTTTACAGGAGAAGATTACAGGTTTGGAGAAGAAGCTTGCGGACCAGAGCGAGAAGAATAGTCAACAGAACAAGAAGATCGCGGATCTGGAGAAAAAGCTGGAGGAGCTGAGCACCACCGTGATTGCGGTGAATGAGCCTGGAGGTAAAGCACCTGTTGGCTCGGGAAACAACGGATCGGCTGGAAAGGGAGATGGGGTGCTGATTACGTTTGCCCAGTATGAAAAGCTAGAGGTTGGCATGGCGGTAGAGGAAGTTATCGATATCCTTGGTGGTGAAGGCGAGGCATTGAGCGAAGCAGAAAATATGGTGGTCTACAATTATAAGGGTACCGGCGGTTCTGGTGCCAATGCGGTTATTGCGTTTCAAGGTGGCAAGCTGCTGACGAAAGCGCAGTTGGGGCTGGAGTAAGATCGATATCCATTGAGTATGGATTCGAATACAATAGGACGATGGCTTTCATATGTGCGGTAATCTGAATAGTAACGAATGAGTGGGATAGATTCGGAATTGGGAGAAGTGTTACTTTGGGATGCCAACGGGGTGTCGAGAAGTGACGCTTTTTTGTTTTTTTTTGTGCTGAAATGAGAGGACTGGTGGAAGTTGGACACGATAAATGGGGGCTAGGGGTTTCTTTTCCGCGGCAGGTGTGATAGAACAGAGAAGTGGCTATCCTGTATGGATAAGCGGTTGTGAATCGGGAGCATAGCTGGATACAGAAAGGATGCTTGAACGGATGTACGTTGTATGCAAAGAACACGTGGACATCGCCATCGACATGTTTGTTGATGAGTATGAGGACGCTCCAGATATCGTTGATCTGAAGGAGACGGAATTTGCCGATTGGGACCCGCCTGCGAAGTGCGCCGAGTGCGAACAAAAGGCCGAGTATCTAGTCGTCTAGCGTACTGTGTAGGCATCCGCAGTTGGTGCGTCTGTCATGGATGCACTCGCTCGCCTGCCATCCGGTATGAACATCACAGGCAAGAAGCAAAGAGAGCGTGTCGGAGCGCTCTTTTTGTGTTTTTGGCATGTTTTGCCTGAAATAGGGTGTCTCATTTATTTAGATACTATGGTAGCCATAATGGGGCTGGATAAGGTGTGTGGAGTTCGTTAGCTTTAAATATTGGAACAAACGATGTGTTGAAGCATCTTACTTATAGATTATTTCGCAGGACAATTAGGAGGAATGAATCTTCATGTTGATTCAGATTATTGGTGTAGGCAAACTGAAGGAAAAATATTTGACGCTGGGCATTCAGGAATATGCCAAGCGGCTCGCCCCGTACATCAAGTTTCAGATGATCGAGGTCGCAGACGAAAAGGCGCCCGACACCCTGAGCGAAGCTGAGGTGCGGGCGGTGAAGGAGCGCGAGGGTGAACGCATCCTCGCGCATGTGAAGAGCGAGGCGCATGTGGTTGCGCTCGCATTGGACGGCCAGCTCTGGAGTTCCGAGGAGCTGGCAACAGAGATCGACAAGCTCGGCACGTATGGGACGAGCCATGTCGTGTTTGTCATCGGAGGAAGCCATGGGCTCTCCGATGAGGTGCTGCGCCGCGCGAAGCAGCGCTTGAGCTTCGGGC
>NZ_LGRP01000026.1:0-73220 GCF_001636635.1 Paenibacillus sp. O199 | reverse complement strand
CCGGCAGCCCGACGACGACAATCCCGCCGGGCCTGCACACCCTGCTGCGCCTGACATCACCCGGCGCAGCATCCACCGAAGCGTACGCTAACCAGTGCAGCATGCTGCTGGTTCATCTCTAACGCTTAGGCAATCCAAGGGTTTTAAGGATGTAGAGTTAATCTTAATCTATGCCCCTGATCCGTGATCCCGTTTATCCATCCCAATTACTCTTTACGAATAACAGCACGAAAACAACGGATTGCCGGGCCGTACATGTCAGACCAGATGGCATCCTCTGGTTCTTTCACGCTCAGCTTGCCTTCGATCGTCAGTCCGGTAACAGCCATAATCGTCTCCAGCAGGTCCGGACGCATCTCGGGCACATCAAACGTGGCTATCAACCGTCCGTCTGGCTTCAGCACCCTGGCGAATTCGCGAAAGGCCCGCAGCATCGTGCCTGTATCCAGATGCTCCAACACAGAGATGCAGAATACGCTGTCAAACATCTCCGATTCATACGGAAGCTGAGCCAGATTGGCCTGCGCAAGATTTAGTCGGTCCAGGCTCGATTCCGGCAGATCGCGTGCGGCCTGCTCACCAAAATCAGAAGCGATATCCAGCCGGATCGCTTCTCTGGACAAAATGCGCTCATCCCAATCACAGGCATGAACTTCCCGGCAGTGCTCTGCTAGCCAAAATTTGAATGGATGGGATATACCACAGGCAGCGTCGAGTACGACGTCTTCCTGCCGCGCAAACTGGCGTGCCCATTCGTACTCGTACGGACGGCTCCACCACGCAGGATGCAGTGGGAAAACCAATGTATCCGTTTTGGGGTCACCCTCCCGAATGTATCTTGATTCCGTGAAATCCGTTGCATTTGGCGTATCCATCATCCCTGAATTCCCTCCTTTAATCCTGCTTCTGCCAAAAAAGATTCCAATACCGTACTCCACCTGCGCCGCCAGTGGGATATGTCGTAGGACAGCGCCGTCTCGCGGGCATAGATACCCAGCCGCTCCCGCTCAGCCCGATCCTGAACGAGGCGTACCAGCGCAGCGGTCAGCGCTTCTTCACCTGGAGGTACCAGCAGTCCGTTGAAGCCATCCTGAATCAGATCATTCAGACCGCCAACATTGGAAGCAACAACCGGAAGCCCACAGCTCATCGCCTCCAGACAAGCGTAGGATGTTCCTTCCGAGAAGACGGTCGGAATCACGGCGATATCTGCCTGATGGTAGGCCTCGCGAATATCCCGAAAATCATACGTGCGCTGTATAATTCGATCCGCATGAGGGTGCGTGCGATGCCAATACCGGAAGGATCGGCCCACCGTGCTGCCTTCAACCAGCTCTCCGGCAAATTCGACCTCTAGATCAGGAAAGGCACCGAGCAGTCGGTCAGCTGCCAGCATCATCGGAATAATGCCCCGTTCCATGCTGATGCGGCGTGGATATAAAATGCGTAGTGGACGGGAAGGGCTCACATGGATTGCAGTCGTTGTTTCATCCTCCTGCTCCTTCAAATGATTACCCGTTAGCACATTTGGCTGGTGACCAGCCATGCCCTGTCTGATATTTGGCGAGTCCAGTTCTTCAGCGATTACTGTCACCTCGGATCTGTCCGCCCGCACCATGCCGTTTCCATCGCTTCTTTCCTCCACGGATGACGGAGCATTCAACCCCGAGATGGCAGCTTCACTATGATCTTCATGACTTGCAAGATCCTTCTTCCACGCTGCCAACCATTCTTCTTCCTGTTCATGCTCGAATGTACGCCTTGGCGGAGCAGGCGTGAAGTAGGAGGTATCCACTGCATTGGGAATGAGCACAACCTGACCGGCATCGGCAAACGTACAAGCAGCACGGCAAAAGGTCTGAAAATGTGAATCGACCGACACGATGCGTACAAGTCCATCCAGTGCCAGCTGAATATGCTCAGCGACTTGCTGCTTGGTTTCGAGCGGCAGCGCGGGACGATCCCAGTTAATACCGTGGCAGATGCCGAGACTGCCCGGCTTGTAGGCAATGGGCTGCCACAGGCAGCTTGCATAGATCACAGGTCCTCGTGCTGCGGCAGCCATTCGGGCAAAAGCTTCGGGCACATCATTCATATCGTAGGCATATCCGTATACATCAATCTGTTCCGTACGGGTCTGAAAAGCTTCAAAATAGGACAGTTGATGAACCTCGGGGATGTGTCCCAATCCGCGGATTACACTGCATAAATCCAGGACGTAACGCTCCAGACCGCCCCCGAACACCCGGCTGAATTCCCGGTTATATCCATCGGTGAAGCTGTGTGTCAATATGCTGACCACGCCCATTTCACTGCTCCTCCTTCCACGGAATCAGTCGGGGCTCCGGATCAAGAATCGATTCATAGTGCTCCAGGCTGCCCCACTCGCCGTGTGGATCAATTCGTTTATAACGCAAATATTTCCGAACCCGATCCTCCAGACTTCCGGCCCAGCCCAGATGCTGGACTTTCAATTCTGTGCTGATTCCAGGCAATACAGTGCAGGGCAAGGGAAGACGAGGCACATGATGATTTTGCTGCGGATAAAAGTAAGGATAACCTGGCATATAACGGACCAGGGAAGCGGTATGACGTCGGTGAAGCCCCCAAAGGTCATCTTCCCGATAGTGGGTTCGTCCGCCCCACATATCGTAGAAGCGGAAAGCGATCCAGTCCGCGTGGTCCTGGTTAATCAGAGCGCGTATCGCTTTCTTCGCTTCCGTGCTGTATAGCTCATCGGCATCAACCGAGAGCAGCCAATCCGGGGAGGTACCTGCCGCTGCTTGCCATAGAGCGTTGCGTAATCGCCATTCCTCCGCAAATAATGGCTTTTCCAGCACTTCCAGACGAACGACCTTTGGATAGGCTCTGCATATATCGGGTGTTCCATCAGTGCTGGCATCGTCCACAATGACGATCTCATCTACGAATTCACTCAGATCGTCCAGCACTTCCTCCAGATATCGCCCGCGCTCGTTACGTACCTGAAGCATGGCGGTCAGTTTATTGCCCTGACTTTTACGAACCCGACGAACGGAAAACGGCTCTCTGAATAGGTCTGTATCCTGGCGTTTTACAGCATGCTGCTGATCGCCTTGCCCCTCTGGGTCAGCATGCAGCGATTCCAGCGTTTCCGTTGGAGTATGAGTTGTTTCCGATCGTATATCCTTATGCACCATCGGTCCATTCACATGTTGTCTGCGCTTCTTCGGGTCCAGCATCATGGCACCTCCCCCAGCAATTGCTGGACGGCTTGATCCAACAGCTCCATTTCGACGATTCGCGCAAGAGCATCTTCATCCTCCAGTGCCGTCTCCAGAAATTGTCTCACCGCCCCGTGACGTTCTCCGCGCAGAGCCAGAGCTAGACCCGATAATTGCCGATAATCCTGTCGGCTGGGGCTATCCTGAATATCCACTGCATGCACCAAATCTAATGCATCTTCCACACGTCCAGTCTCCTGATAGATACGAAATTTCCAATGCCGCGCCGTTTCGCCTCCGAGTTCATCCAAAATGTGCAATGCATTTCCATAGTCATCATTCAGACGCAGCAGTTCTGCCCGGACAAGCTGTTCCTCCCCGGCCTCAAGCCAGCGACAGAGTTGTTCATAATGGTGCCGTTCCTGCTCGTTGCCTGCGCTGATTCCATACACCTGCAACGCATTCTCGATTTCCCCGGCCCTTGCATGAATTGCGGAGAGGAATCGATAGTGGGAGCTTACACAATCATTGCGCCCGTTTAATACCGCGTGAGAGAAGGCTTCCTTGAGTGAAGTGGCCGCTCTGGAATCCTCTAGCACATATTCATAGGCTGCCAGCAAAAAGGAAATCGTCTCATGCGCTCCTGCTTTGGAACGAAGCTGACGATAGAAGTCGGCCCGCACACTGCATTGCAACTGGGTGACCGTATCCTGAACACCCGAGAGCGTCTGTCGCAGCGCATGCAGGAATAGCAGTTCATAGTCCCGGAGAGGGACCTCGAGGTCATCCTTTTGCATGACACCAGCAGGAGAGGTATCCTCTCCATTCAGCCAGATGGCGCGTACCCCCTGGAATACCAGCTTCATATAGCGTGTTTCTGAAGTCGTGCCCACCAGATCGGCGATACCGACCAGTCTTGAAATGCAGCTCTCCCATAAGGGGGACTCCGCTTCTTCACCAACTGGCTCGGGAAGAAGTACAATACAGAGCTCCGGATGGAGCGAGGCTGTGGCGGTCAGCCAGTAGGGATGCGCAACCACAGCAACCGTACGGGGCTCCTGCAGCAATTGTTCTGCTTCGGGAAGCGTGATGACGGTGATATTCGCAGGCATTTCCTCGGAGCGCTCCAGGCTACTGACATAGTAGACAAGCCCTTCCGCAACCATCAGAGCAGCGATGTCTGGATAGGGAAAAGCAGACCATCCTCCCTTCCGGGGGAAAAGGACATAACGAAAGGCAGGCAGGGCCGTACTTGACTCTTCTACATCTACCCCTTGATAAGGCTCCGGGTCCGGGATCGGAGACAGCTCTTCCATCGATGAATCACCTCACTTGATTTGCATTTTTGTCCGTTCATGGATTGAAGCAGTACCATCTGATAAACATCGGATTGGCGCTGCTTTGAATGATATCAATGAATCCAATAATTCAATATGTAATGCCTTTTTTGCCCAGCGTATTTTATGCCTGACACTAACATATGGGCGTTCCGTCCTAAACATGAGCATCTTCCGTGAATAGACGAAGCTGGCAAGCTCTAACATTAGGCTTGTTTTTTTCTATTGTGTGACCATCGTCACTTTTTTTTGCTGTCATGGCAGGGTTTGTGATAATTGTCACATGTATAAAATAGTCTATCTGGCACAATACGTTCATCAATACGTGTTTGGCTGACAGAAACTGAAGAAGGGGCTTCAATGCCAAATACGAAAACTGCGATATGAACAGAAAGAAGGGGTAACGGTATGGATCCGATCATGTTATCGCGTATCCAATATGCGCTCACAACGATTTTCCATTTCTTTTTTGTACCGCTGTCCATTGGTCTTGTACTGCTGGTAGCGATTATGGAGACGTTGTACGTAGTAAAGGGTAAGGAAGTTTACAAAACGATGGCCAAATTTTGGGGCAAACTGTTCCTGATTAACTTTGCCGTCGGTGTGGTCACAGGTATCTTTCAGGAATTCCAGTTCGGCATGAACTGGTCCGAGTATTCCCGGTTTGTCGGGGATGTGTTCGGTGCGCCACTGGCAATTGAAGCCTTGCTGGCGTTTTTTATGGAGTCTACCTTTATTGGGCTTTGGATTTTCGGATGGGAACGCTTGTCCAAGAAGGTGCATCTGGCCTGCATTTGGCTGGTATTCATCGGCACATTCCTGTCTGCGCTCTGGATTCTGGCAGCCAATTCATTCATGCAGCATCCGGTTGGCTTCGAGATTAATAATGGCCGCGCCGAGATGAATGATTTCTTTGCACTGATCACCAATGGTCAGCTACTAGTGGAGTTCCCACATACGATCTTTGGCGCATTAATGACAGGTGCTTTTGTGGTAACCGGGATTAGTGCCTATAAGTTGATGAAGAAGCAGGATGTGGAGATCTTCCGGAAATCGTTCAACATTGCCATCATAATTGGTCTGGTTTCCTCGCTGGGGGTTGCCTTCTCGGGTCACTTCCAGGCGCAATATCTGGTGGAGACGCAGCCGATGAAAATGGCAGCCAGTGAAGGAACATGGACGACGACGGAAGATCCGGCACCATGGACGGTGGTAGCCTTTGTTGATCCGGACAAACAGGAAAATTCCGGCGAGATCAAAATCCCTGGATTGCTCAGTTATCTGTCCTATAGCAAGTTCTCTGGAAGTGTCAAAGGCATGAAGGAGCTGCAAGCGGAGTATGAGCAAACGTATGGACCAGGGGACTATATTCCACCGGTACGGACGACGTTCTGGAGCTTCCGCATCATGATTGCTGCGGGCGGCTTGATGATTCTGCTTGCTTTATACGGTACCTATCTGGCGATGCGTCGGAAGTTGGAGGGGGCAGGCAAATGGTTTATGCGCTTGATGGTGTTTGCCATCTCTCTGCCGTTTATCGCCAATACATCGGGATGGATTATGACTGAGGTAGGAAGGCAGCCGTGGACAGTATTCGGTTATATGACGACGGAAGCTGGGGTGTCACCCAACGTGTCTGTAGGTCAGATTTTGTTCTCCACCATCGCGTTTACAGTCACTTATGCAATTCTGGGAGCGGTGATGGTCTATCTGTTCGTTCGTGAAATCAAGGCAGGGCCATATGCAGTCGAAAAGCCGGAGGAGCATGATGAATCGGCCGATCCGTTCGGCGTGGATGGGGGTTATTCTGTTGTCACTAAGTGAGTTGTGGTTTTTGCTGATTGCCGTCTTGTTTGTTGGTTTTTTCTTTCTGGAAGGTTTTGATTTTGGTGTAGGCATGTCCACTGCAATGATTGGCAAAACGGATCGTGAACGTCGTACCCTGATCAACTCGATCGGTCCGTTCTGGGATGGCAATGAAGTCTGGCTGATTACGGCAGGGGGTGCAATGTTTGCAGCCTTCCCGCATTGGTATGCCACGCTGTTTAGCGGTTTTTATCTGCCGCTAGTTGTGGTGCTGCTGGCCTTGATCGGCCGCGGAGTTGCCTTTGAATTCCGCAGCAAGATGAGACATGAACGCTGGCGCAAAACATGGGACATCATTATCGTAGTCTCCAGTGCGCTACTGCCATTCCTGTTCGGGGTTGTTTTCGCTACCTTGATGAAAGGTCTGCCTATTGATGCGCAGATGCAGCTTCGTCCCGGCTTCCTGGACATCGTCAATCCGTATACGGTGGTAGGTGGGTTGAGCGTGACGTTGTTGTGTCTGGTGCATGGTTTGCTGTTTGCTTCATTGCGGACCGTCGGAGATCTTAGAGAACGTGCCCTGAATATGGCCAAAAAACTGATGTTGCCGCTGGCCGCGATCCTCGCGATCTACGCTGTGATGACATACTTCATGACCGATGTGTTTGCCGTACGCGGTTGGGCTCTCTGGATTATGGTTGTCCTTGGCGCTGCTTCATTGGGGCTGGCCGCTTACTTCGTGCGTCAGAAACGTGAAGCCTGGGCTTTCGGCATGACTGGAGCCGTGATTGCAATCGCGTTTGCCTCCGTATTTATCGGTCTGTTCCCAAGGGTCATGGTGAGTTCAATGGGTTCGGCGTTTGACCTGACGGTCTACAATGCTTCATCCGGTGCATATTCGCTAAAAGTGATGACGATTGTGGCTTGTACGCTGCTTCCGTTTGTACTCGGTTATCAGATCTGGAGTTATTATATTTTCCGCAAACGTCTGAACGACCAGCATCACCTGGAGTACTGATATGGGACGGGGGCTGTTGAAGCTGCCGGGCATTCGACCGGTACTGGCGCTGGCTTCAGCGCTGGTACTGTTGCAGGCAATGACGATTATCATGCAGGCGAAATGGCTGGCACAGGCGATTACGGCATTGTTTCAAGGTTCACCTGTAACGGAGCAGTACCCAGTGCTGCTGTTGTTCCTGGCCGCTTTTGCCGCCCGCTATGCCCTATCGTTCTGGTTGCAGCTCATCGCTTCGCGGTACGCGGAGAAGACAGGGAACGATCTGCGTAGACAGATGGTGGAGCAGTGGTTCCGGCTGGGGCCGCGTTTTGCCAAAACGGAAGGAACAGGGCACCTGGTAACCTTGGCACGCGAAGGAACAGCCCAGTATAAGACGTATCTTGAACTGTTTATTCCCCGAATGCTGGGGATGGGGTTCACGCCAATCGTTATTCTGTTCTATGTCTTCAAGCTGGATATGATGTCCGGGGTTATTTTGACGCTGACGCTGCCGATCCTGATTGTGTTTATGATTTTGGTGGGGTTGGCTGCACAACGCAAGATCGATGGACAGTTCAAGTCGTACAAAGCGCTGGCCAACCATTTCGTAGATACGCTCCGTGGACTGGAAACACTCAAAACACTGGGACAAAGCGTTAAGCATGGAGAAACAATCGTTCGGGTCAGTCAGCGATATCGCAAGGCTACGATGTCTACGCTGCGTATGGCTTTTCTGTCCTCCTTCGCACTCGATTTCTTCACCATGCTGTCGGTGGCTTCGGTGGCGGTTGGATTGGGGCTGCGCCTGACGGAAGGACATATGCTGCTTGGACCAGCGCTGACCGTACTCATTCTCGCACCGGAATACTTCCTGCCTGTACGAATGGTAGGCGCAGATTACCACGCTACACTGGACGGCAAAGAGGCCGGGGAAGCGATCAGCCAGATGATTGAACGAGGGAAAATGGCCGAACGTAAGCAAAAGGAAGTATACACAAGTGCTGTTCTGCATGGGGTGTCAGAAAAGAACGGAGAATCCTCCTCGCCTGAGCCTTCTTCTGGCCCAAGTGATGTGAATCCATCCACCATACGGGTGGTGTTACGTGAGGTAAATGCCCAAAGTGACGTGGCTGCTTTCTCATTGAAACCCTCTTGGGAGGCGACGAGCAGACTGGCGCTCACTAACGTACAGGTACGGCATCAGGAAGACGGGCCATGTTCGCTGAATGATGTGACGTTTCAGGTTTCTGGTCTTGGCAAAGTAGGGATTATCGGAGCGAGCGGAGCAGGGAAATCGACCCTGATTGATGTACTGGCGGGTTTCCAGCAGCATACTTCAGGTCAGATCTTATATAACGGCCAGTCCTTATCTCCAGAGATGATGGAAGATTGGAGAAAACAAACGGCGGCGATTCCGCAGCATCCAACTATTTTCAGTGGCAGCTTAGCGGATAATGTTCGGTTCTATATGCCTGAAGCTTCGGACGCGGAGGTGGCTGACGCCATTCACGCAGCAGGTCTGCATAAGCTTACCTCCTCCTTGCCGAATGGGTTGCAGGAGCCGATCGGGGCTGGGGGAAGGCAGCTCAGTGGGGGACAGGAGCAACGGGTAGCTTTGGCGAGAGCTCTGCTTAGTGCGCGCCCGATCCTACTGCTGGATGAGCCGACTGCGCATCTGGATGTGGAGACCGAGTATGAACTGAAACAGACGATGTTAACGCTGTTTGAGGGTAAGATGGTGTTTTTGGCAACACATCGACTGCATTGGATGCCCCATATGGATCGCATTATCGTGATGGAGGGCGGCACGGTTGCAGAGACGGGAACACATGAGGAATTGTTGGCCCGACAAGGCGTATATTACCAGATGATTCAGGCCCAGATGGAGGCGGTGTAAGATGAAAGCCGGATATGAGCAGACAGAAACAGCCCGGAGCGGGAGCAAAAAGAATAGCTGGATCACTCCGTACGTGGCACAGTACCGCTGGAGACTCGTGGCAGTCATTGCGCTGGGGATATGCGCTACATTATGTGCTGTGCTGCTGCTCTTCACCTCCGGGTTTCTGATCTCCAAGTCGGCGCTCCGTCCTGAAAATATTTTGATGGTATATGTACCTATCGTGGGTGTTCGTGCATTTGGGATTTTCCGTGCCGTATTCCGGTATGTCGAACGTCTGGCGGGTCATGATGCGGTTTTGCGTATACTCGCGGATCAGCGCGTGAAGCTGTATCGGATTTTGGAGCCGCAGGCACTGTTCCTGCGCTCTCGTATGCAGACGGGAGACGTACTTGCTGCTCTTGCAGAGGATGTAGAACGACTGCAGGATATTTACCTGCGTACAGTATTTCCGGCGGGTACGGCGCTCATGATGTACGGTGGAGCTGTTGTGGCCTTTGGCAGCGTTGATCTGGGTTTTGCAATGTGGATGGGGTTGTATATGCTGTTTCTGGTTGCCGTGCTGCCAGCCATTTCCCTCCGAGTGACTTGGAAGTTGCGAGTGCGGCTGAAGCGGGAAAACGCCAAGTTGTACACTCGTCTGACAGATGGTGTGCTTGGCCTCGGTGATTGGATAGCGAGTGGACGAGCTGAAGAATTTGTGCGTCAGCAGGAAGAGGCTGAAGGACAGGCAGATATGATTCGACTCCGCTTGCGGCAATGGACGCGCTGGCGTGATCTGGTTGCGCAGTGCGTGATTGGACTGATGGTGGTATCCATGACCTTATGGGCGGGAAGTGCGGCTTCTGCCGGACAGCTGCCTGCGGTTATGATTGCTGCATTTGTGCTGGTGTTGTTTCCACTCACGGAAGCACTGCTGCCCGTAGGAGATGCGGTGGAGCATATCCCGCAGTATCGTGAATCGCTGGAACGATTGCAGCACTTGGAAGGTGAAGAGCATCTGCCAGAACAGTCTGGAACTGAAGAAGCGAAAGCAGCAGCCGGAGCCAAAGATGATATGACGACAGGTATATCAGGCAGCAATCCTGTAGAAGGACAACAGCTGGGTTCTCTGGAGCGTAAGGAAAAAGCGTCGGACCGACGTATCCGCCTACGTATTCCTCCCAGATTGCGAGCCGATATTCAGATCGATCAGGTGAGTTATCGTTATACGTCAGGTGCTCCATTGGCTGTGCAGGAGGTGTCTCTTCATCTTCCGCAGGGCAAACACTTGGCTATACTCGGTCGCAGCGGCGGTGGGAAATCAACCCTTCTGAAGCTCATTCAGGGAGCGTTGCTCCCATCTGCCGGGAACATATTCATCAATGATCTTCCAGTACAAACGATGGGCGAAAATATAACGGATGTCATTGCGGTGCTGAACCAAAGTCCACATCTATTTGATACAACAGTAGCTAACAATCTGCGGATCGGCCGTCCGCATGCAACAGACGAGGAAATCCAGCGAGTGGCTGCGCGAGTAGGTTTATCCGATCTCATTGAATCTTTACCGCAGGGTTATCATACCCCGATGCTGGAGACAGGACTTCGTTTCTCTGGTGGAGAAAGACAGCGGATTGCACTGGCTCGGGTACTTCTTCGCGAAACGCCTGTCGTTATTTTCGATGAACCGACTGTAGGACTTGATCCTGTAACGGAGCGAGCGCTCATGCGGACGATTCTGGACAGCATGCAGGGCAAGACGATGATCTGGGTCACCCATCACCTGATGGGAGTGGAACGGATGGATGAACTTATTTTTATGGAAAATGGACAGATCACCATGCAGGGTTCTCACGAACAATTGCTAGCCCGGGAAGAGCGTTATCGCCGTCTCGTTGAACTTGATCGACCGGGTTGGGCAGATGGGCAGCAACCTGCGGTCACGCTACCACCTTTAGCCTCAAGATAAGAGCGAATATAAGGTGCAGGTGCAGATGCAGGCAGGGCAGGGATCGGATAGAGTATGGCGCGTTGACAGAAGTTTGTGCACGAATCGGTAGTTACTCTATTAAAAGGATAATTCACTTCGTCAGTGAAATAGCAAAGAGACGAGCCACAGGATCAGTGGGCTCGTCTCTTTTTTTACACCTTTTGTTGAAACGTTTGTTACTAATATTACATCTCTACCAGCATCAAAATAATGGAAGAGAGGCATAGACAGGTACTGATGAGATACAGGACGCCAACCACCTGTTTGTGATTCAGGCCAGCGCGCAGCAAGCGATAATGGGCTTGACTTGCATCTGCCTGATAGATGGCTTTGCCTTGAATGAAACGTTTGATGACCACAAAAATGTTGTCGAAGATCGGCACACCGAGTGCCAAAATCGGAATGAAGATAGACAGCATGGTCGCTTGTTTGAAAGCACCATCCAGGGCGATTACCGCCAGGATGAAGCCGAGAAACGTAGCTCCTGCATCGCCCATGAACACCTTGGCGGGGGCTTTGTTATATTTCAGATAACCCAGGGTGACCCCGACCAGCGTAATGGCCATAAGGGCAGAATCGGTTTGGCCTTTGGTCATTGCCACGATAAACAGTGTAATGGCTGAGATGGCGGACAAACCGCCTGCCAGTCCGTCCATGCCGTCCGTGAAGTTAATGACTGTTGTCACACCGAAGATCCACAGGATCGTCAGAATAAATTGCAGCCAGATCGGAAGCATAATGTATTCGGAATTGAAGGGATTCACGAACCCGGTGAACGCAATGCCGGAAGCAAATACGAGCACTGCGGCAGAGATCTGTACGAGCATCTTGGGCAGGGCAGGGAAGTCTTTGCCTTTGGTTTTGTACCAGTCATCAACTGTACCAATCGTTAACAGAAGCATTCCGCCGGCGACCAGGGCCGCCGTTTCCCATGAAATTTCTTTCGTAAGAACAATGTATGTCAGGAAGAATCCAGTAAATATCGCGTAACTCGCCGTCAGTGGAATGGGCTGCCTGTGCAGCTTACGCTCCACATCTTCTCGGGGCTTGTCCACAAAATCGAGCCGATGTGCCAGTCGACCAAGCGGCGGAATAAGCAGAACCACGACAGCAAAAGACAGCATAAAAGCCAGTATGTATACCATAAATTCGCTTGATTCACTCCTATCTACCAATTTCCCCCTATTATACGAGCTAAACAGGAAATCTGTCGATGTCATTATTGTAACCTAAGCTTAATTCAAACTTGTACGAGAGCCAAATTTAGCTTAGAGTTTCTGGGGCAGATAGGAACCAAAGATGGAAATCGCCGCATCTGCACTATAACCGTCATCGCCCTGCCAGGTTGCGGCAAAGTGGAAGTCGCTGTACCCGCCTCTGCTTTTTCGTGGCGTATCCTGCGGAACAAGCAGACCGGAGGCACCCCAGATTTCGAGGATGGCGTCGCGTTCCTGTTTGCTCGAAGGAAACAAGCCTTTCCAGCGTTTCTCCAACCCGCGTGCACTCTCATGAGGCTCGCAGGTTTGCGCTGCTTCAAGCATGCTCACAAGTATAGCGATGTCTGCGTCAGTCACTTCATAGATGGCTTCCTTGCTAGCCGGCAGTAGATCCAGATCCATCAGGCAGTATAACAGGTTGTTGTGGCGAACCCCGCCCCATTTCACCCGTTCAAAGTTCAGTACATTCAGATCGACGTCCGTGTACGTCTTGTCCGATTGCAGGCGCAGGAAGTTGCAATCCCCGCAGGAGCTGGTGTTGGCATGCAGTGCACGGCGTTCCTCGTAGGTATGCAAAGGCAGTTGCGATGTTAAAGCCCAGCTGGAAAGGGCGCTGCGCAGATAAACTTTTTTGGTAGATAAACTGTGTAAAAATGCTGATACTACCCGCCGCTTGATGGAGTTGTCCTGATGAATCTCATGCAAACGTGCGACGATCTCATCATGGGTAATGGTCAGTGGATCGAACATAACACCTCTGCTTTTGGCATATTCAAAGTCATCCCCCGAGAAGGGAGCAGATATTGTTTTCCAGCCGCCGCTTCCCCAGAAGGTGCCCAGCAGAATTTTTGCCGCTTTTTTATCCAAGAAATCAACCTCCTGTATACAATCCATAAGATGATGTATCGCAAGATTCAAGCTTCGTTTTCCTTAATGTACATATTCCTCGGTTGTATTCAGAATCAGTTCAACAAGACCGGGAAAACGGGAGTTCAAATCGTCCTTTCGTAGAGAATAAAAGTGCTGTTTGCCTTCAATGCGAGGCCGGATAAGGCCTGCTTCACGCAAGATTTTGATGTGATGAGACAACGTTGATTTGGAAATATGGTCTACTTCGAAGGCGGAACAGTTTTTCTCGCCAGAGCTGGCCAGACAGTGTGCAATTTTCATCCGTACCGGATCACCGAGTGCGTTGCAGACCGTGGTCAGATTCAATTCCGAAGCCATAGGTATCGTTGGAGTTTTCATATCTATGACGGTAGCATATTCGACAATCTCTTTCAATGTTTGATTTTTTTCGAACTGAGGGTTGTTCTATGGACATAAAGTGTGGTACATTTCTTCTAGATTAGTTTGAAATTTTTCGAACTGAAATCCAAATCAGCTTATCAACCTCAGGAGGAATACCCATGACTACCTTGTTAAACAACTATTTCCGTTTATTTGACGCTTCCCGTACAGACGAACGCGCGATGCAAGATTTGTTGTCCCTGTTTACACCGGATGCCGAGATTGTGTTGAACGGCACCAGCAGAACGGGATTTGATGGTTTTATGAAGGCTTTCTATGAATACAATAGCGATGTGAAACACATGTGGGACGAATGGAAGCTTCAGCCGGACGGTAGCTATCAAACGAACTGGGCGGTATGCGGACAAGCTGCGGACGGAACGGTATATGCCAAAACAGGCATCGATATCGCTCGTGTGAATGAGGCGGGACAGATTGTGTATTTGGAAAATGTGCAGGCAGATAAGGATGCATTCAGCAAATATAATGGATGATTGCAATAATTAGGATATAGATGCATATCCAGATTAAAATAGAAAGGGAGCAACCGATCGATTACTTTTCGATTAATTGTTCTCTTTTTTTGTCGTACTCCGGATCAGATAGGCGTTAACTTATTTCCTACAGATAGTTCAAAGTTAGGTGTTTTATTTGGATGCATAAATGTTCTTTTGTGGTTCTTCTTATTGAGATACTTCGTTATCTATCTTGCATATCATGTCACCATTGCTGATGGTGTGGTGGGCAATGCAACTATGGTACTTGGGGAATTTGTACAAAAAAAGTACATGAAGAAGGGCCACCCCATATGTCATAGACATAGTGGGATGCCCCTCTTTAACGTGCAGCGATTCGTTGGCGTAGCTAACTCACTTCTGCATCGTTTTATTCTGAAAAGCAGCGATATCGGCATACTCTTCTTCAAACTTGCGGGAGATGCGGATGAAGATCGGCAGCAGTTCGCGATAGACGCGAACGCTATCCGGGTCTGGCTGATGCCGATGCGTCGATCCAATCATGCCGGAGACGGCGCTGAGGGAATCGATGCGGCCAAGAGCATATAGCCCCAGTACGGCTGCCCCCAGGCAGGAGCTCTCGATACTTTCAGGAATGATGACATCTTGGTCGAAAATATCAGCCATCATCTGGCGCCACAGCTCAGAGCGGGCGAATCCGCCCGTGGCCTGAATCTTTTTGGGACGTCCGATCTTCTCTTCAATTGCCAGCATGACGGTGTACAGGTTAAACAAGACACCTTCGAGAGCAGCGCGAATCATATGCTCCTTCTTATGATGCAGCGTCAGGCCGAAGAACGAACCGCGTGCATTCGGATTCCAGAGTGGGGCCCGCTCACCCGTCATGTACGGATGGAACAGCAGGCCTTCCGAGCCTGGAGGTACATTTTCGGCGACACGGGTCAATACTTCATACGGATCAATGCCGAGTCGTTTCGCTGTCTCTACCTCAGATGCCGCAAACTCATCCCGAATCCAACGGAATATCACCCCGCCATTGTTGACCGGACCGCCAATCACCCATGCATCCTCAGTGAGCGCATAACAGAAGAAACGTCCTTTTGGATCAGTGACTGGCTTGTCCACGACGGTACGAATCGCTCCGCTGGTACCGATAGTAACGGCCACGACACCTGGATCAATGGCGTTAACGCCCAGATTGGAGAGCACGCCGTCACTTGCCCCGATGACAAATGGTGTCGAATCCGCAATACCCATTTCCTTGGCATACTCAGGATTCAAGCCTTTCTTAAGTACATGTGTCGTCGGCACGAGGCGGGACAGGTGATCCGGAGTGATGCCTGCGACATGGAGAGCTTCCTCGTCCCAGTCGAGCTTTTCGAGATTCATCATCCCCGTGGCAGAGGCCATGGAATGGTCAATCACATACTCGGAGAACAATTTATAAAATACGTATTCTTTCATTGAAATAAATTTGTGCGTCTGTTTGAACAGCTCAGGTTGATCTCTGGTTAGCCACATAATTTTGGTCAGAGGTGACATCGGATGAATCGGCGTACCGGTTCTCAAATAGATTTCGTGACCGTTCATTTCGGTTTTGAGTGCTTCCGTCCACTCGGCACTGCGATTGTCTGCCCAAGTCATCGCCCGCATCAGTGGTCTGCCGTGTTCATCAACAGGCAGAATGCTGTGCATGGCTGAACTGAACGATACAAACAGGATTTCATCCGGTTTGATGCCGGCCTTGGAGGTCGCTTGTTTAACCGATTCTACTACGGCTTTGAAAATATCTTCTGCATCCTGCTCTGCAATCGCAGGAGTAGGGGTATACAGCGGGTAATCGGCACCGCCTTGAGCCACAATGGTTCCGTTCTCTTCAAACAGGACGGCCTTGGTGGAGGTGGTGCCGATATCTACGCCGATCATATAGGGTGAAGAAGCCATTTTGTCATCCCTCTTTCTTGAATATATAAGTGAAATGAATGCTGTCTATTCATCCAACTTATATGGCATCTGGTATTTATCTATAGATAAGAATATCAGACTTGAGGGATGGATCAAAATGCGCGATCCCTAATCCTTTACAGCTCCTGCGGCAATATCGGAGATAAACTGGCGGCTGATGAACAGGAACATCACGATCAGCGGAATAACAGCCAGCAATGTACCCGCAATAACCATCGCGTAATCCGTATTGTACAGTCCGTTTAATTGAGACAACGCAATCTGCAGTGTATACTTTCGAGCATCCGTCAGGACGATCAGGGGCCAGAGATAATCATTCCATACGCCAATAAATGTGAACGCACCGAGGAAAGCAAACGCAGGCCGCAGAATGGGCAACGCTACATTCCAATAGAGCCGGAAAAAATTACAGCCATCGATTCGCCCGGCGTCCAGCAGGTCATTCGGTATGGACTCCGTGGCATATTGGCGAATCCAGAAGATGCCGAAGGCGTTCACCATGCCCGGAATAATGAGGGCTTTGAAGGAACCGACCCATCCGAACGTGGCCATGAGCACGAAGGAAGGGACCAGCGACAGCTGGGAAGGTACCATCATGGTGGCGAGCAGCAGGACGAAGAGCCATTTTTTACCCGGAAATTCAAACTTCGCAAACGCAAACCCTGCCAGTGAGTCAAAAAACAGCACCAGTACCGTCACCAAGCCCGATACAAACAACGTATTCATGAATGCGCCCCAGAAGTCGATCTGCTGTAGTACTCGACTAACATTATTCCATAGCTCGCTCCCAAACCAGAGCTGAGGTGGGAACTTATAAATGTCGGACGTCGTCCGGGTGGACATTACAATCAGCCAATAGAACGGGAACATGGAAATGAGCATGCCCCCGATAAGACCGGTATACAACACCAGCGATTTGAGAGATTTGGACGTCATGAGCGCTCCCCCCTTCACTTCAGGATGACTTGCCTTGAACGAGCTTCCAGTTCACAATTGAGAACAGGGCGATAATGAGGAACATACCCCAACCAACCGCAGCACCGTAGCCGAAGTAGTTATTAATGAACGATTCTCGGTAAAGGTACAATACAATGGTCATTCCGGCTGCGCCTGCGCCGCCATCGTTACCCACGAGAATTTGTGGCTCGGTGAATAGCTGCATGCCGCCGATCGTCGATGTGATCACAGTGAATAGAATGACGGGACGCAGCATCGGAATCGTAATTCGGAAAAAAGACTGTATCCCGGATGCGCCGTCAATCTTGGCTGCCTCGTACAATGTCTGCGGGATGCTCTGAAGTCCGGCCAGATAGATGACTGCGTTGTATCCTGTCCAGCGCCAGACCACCATGGAGGAGATTGCCACTTTGATGCCCCATGGCGCGTTCAGCCACTCCACCACTGGAAGTCCGACGGACTGTAACAGATAGTTGAGAAACCCGTAGTTGTTGGCAAATAGGGCACCGAAGATAATGGCGACGGCCACGATGGACGTCACGTTCGGCAGGAAATATCCCACGCGAAACAGCGTACGGAACTTCACAAACGGTGCATGCAGCAGAAACGCAATGATTAGGGCAAAGAACAACATCGGGATGGTCGCGTATATCCAGATCATGAACGTATTGCCCACCGCTTGCCAGAATTCTGCATCGGTCAGCATATATTTAAAGTTGTTTAGTCCGTTATAGGTCATCACACCAATGCCATCCCATTTGTGGAAGGCCAGATATAAGGAAAAACCGATCGGAAACAGTCCAAACACGGCAAACAGAATGTAAAACGGGGAGATCGCCACATAGAGTGCACGTTGTTCCCACATCCGGGACAAGAGTGATTTCTGCCGATCCAAATCCGGACTTACCTTTCCGGGATCCGGAGTGAGGCGAGGTTCGGTTACAGCCATATGAATTCCTCCTTTGCGGATTGCCATCTCATAAGAGTGTTTGAATTAACGCTGTAACTCCCGCTCAACACGGTGAACCGTATCAGGCCAGACCTGCTCCGGGTTGGCATTTTGCTTCGCAATATCATTCAGCCGCCGAGTAATGATGTTGTGCACCGAAGGGTATCGTTCGCCAAAGAAAGCCTCGGGCACATGCTGTGCCGATTCGGCAAATACAGGCCCTGTTGCCTGTCCGCCGAAGAAGGGTTCTTCTTCTTTCATCGCCGGTGTATCGAACACACCAGGTGCCGAAGGAAACAGGTTCAACGTCTTATATTGTTCAAGCTGATTATCCGGGCTTTGCAGCCACTGGATGACTTCGAACGCTTCTTTAGGGTGTTTGCTTGACTTCAAAATGGACAGGAATGATCCACCGTTATTGCCGTCTCCACCAGGAGCGCGAGTGACTCGCCACTTGCCAGATGTATCCGGCGCGGCTTCCTGCAGTACCTGCTTCATCCAGACGGCTCCCACAAAGGAAGCAATCTCACCATTATTCATCGCTGCGTTCCAGCCCGGGGTCCAGCCGTCGGCATTAGCGAGCAGCCCTTTTTGCTTGAAGGATACGGCGGTATCCCAGCTCTGCTTGACGAGTGGAGAATCCATGCCGATAAACGAGCCGTCAGGACGGAAATACCGTTCGGTTCCTTGCGATAACACCTGATTGTAAACGGTTCCAATATTGTCGGTTAGAAATACCTTGCCTCCGAACTTCTCCTTGATCTTTTCTCCTGCAGCAGAATAGGCATCCCAGTTGTTGATCTGACGAGCCACTTCTTCAGGCTCGGAAGGCAATCCGGCCTCTTTAAATAGATCTGCACGGTAGAAGAGGGCTGTCGGTCCCGTATCCATAGGGAAACCGATCATTTGTCCACCCGGTGTAACGCCTTGCTTCCATTTCCAATCCAGATATTGGTCTTCGACGTCACCTGCGCCGAGATCATACAGATTATAGAAACGGTCCTCGCTGGGAAAGAGCTCCATGATCCAATCGTTCAATGCGACAATGTCGGGCTCACCTGAGCGCGCAGCGAGTGTCGTTTTGAGTTTTGCTTTGAAATCACCACCGATTTTCTGAGCGGTCAGTTCAATATTGGGGAACTTTTCCTTGGCCTTGGCAATCAGCTTATCATCGATGGAACGGTTCCAGTACCATAATGTAAGCGCTACCTTTTTATTGCTCGATGAATCGTTCTGTCCCGGCCATATGGAGCATCCGCTCACCAGCATGACACAGACTAGCAGAATGGCTGTCCAGCATGTTCTTTTCCGGCGGATCATGTGATAACCCCCTCATCATTAAGTTCGAGGCATGAAGTGCGATGGACTACAACATAAGTGTATGAGCAGTTTATAAACTCATACCCAATATTCCTGAAATGAAACACAAATTTGTGTCGGTTGCGTATCATAAATTTATTAGTTACTTTAGAAACAAAAGTTACTTGACACAACATAATTTTTATTTTAAACTTGCTTACATAAAGTAACTAATGATGATGACAATAATATAGATACGTATGATATGCAATCCAGTGATCCATTTTCCATCTGGATGCGAATCAATTCATAACCAAGATGGCTTAACAGGAGGAACTTACTAATGATTAATTCACATATTATTCAACTGCTTGCCCCCAAAATCCAGACTTTTCCGAGTGGAAAAGAATTCATTTACCTCGTTGGGCCGATTAAGCTTCCGGTGAACCTTGATGGAGAGACACATACCTTCCAGTGGTACAACTGGATGAAATCGGAGAAAGCTATGGAAAGCGGCGAGCTGATTGAATCTCTCGCTACTGCCGAACTGGCTGAACGTCAGCAATCCAGCGTATTAGTGTACGGTGATTTTGCCGAAGCACAGGAAGCACTGATTCGGATGCACAGCATCTGTCATACAGGCGACATCTTTGGCAGCAAACGTTGTGACTGCGGCTTCCAACTCGAGCAATCGATGAAGATGATTGCTGCCCATGGAGCAGGCGCACTCTTCTATCTGGCGAACCATGAGGGCCGTGGCATCGGTCTGTTCAGCAAAGCGATGGCATACCTGTTGCAAGAGGAAGGTCTGGATACCGTTGACGCCAACCTGCAACTTGGGTTCACAGACGATGCGCGTAATTATGATGATGCCATTGCCGTATTGCGTGCGCTTCGTTCAGCTCCTGTTACATTGATCACCAACAATCCACGCAAGCTTGCTGCTTTGCAGGAAGCGGGACTGAATGTAGGTGGACGTGTGCCACTGTGGGGAGATCGCTCGTCCTTTAACGAAAAATATTTGCAGACCAAAGTGAGCCGTTCTGGTCACTTGGCAGAAAATGATGGATGGGCTGGCGAAGAGACCTTGCTTCCACACGCCCAAGCCTAAAAGGTCGATCCCGATCCCGATCGATCGTTCAATATGATTTTGGCATAAAGCCTGTTTGCCATCCTGTTCAATAGACAGGACAATTTAAGCTGTTTGTGTATGCTCCTTCTGGGGTAAACATGAACAGCTTTTTTGAGTTTAGGGAATGGAATGGCCCCGTCTCACGCCAAGAATTAATCTGACGGTCCTGACCTTTGCTTGCCGTTCATACCATACGAACTATACAATATAGGCATCTGATTTATGCGGGAGGAACGAAGGTGCCATTTGAGGGACAGTATGTGTTACCGGCTGCCAAGAGCATGAAGCAGTTTGAAGCAATGATTGAAGGCCCTTACACCTATGGGGTTATGCTGGATACGCATATTGCGCAGCTTCATAGTCTGCTGGAAGAAGCACGGCGACGTGGTAAAAAAATAGTACTGCATGCCGATCTGGTGCAGGGGCTGAAGAACGATGAATATGCCGCAGAGTATTTATGCCAGCATATTCGTCCGGCAGGACTGATTTCGACGCGAGCCAGTGTAATTCAGAAGGCGAAACAGAAAGGGATTACAGCCATTCAGCGCGTTTTTCTGCTGGATACAAATGCGCTGGAGAAAAGTTATCTTTTGCTGTCCAAGACCCAACCGGACTATATTGAAGTACTGCCCGGTGTTATCCCGCATATTATTGCAGAAGTATCCATACGGACAGGTATACCCATTATTGCAGGTGGGTTGATCCGCTCAACGGAAGAGGTTGAACTGGCGCTGGAAGCTGGAGCTACCGCAGTAACCACTTCCAACGTGGACCTGATTCGGCACTACAAGAAATCGCATACAGAATATAAGCAGTAATCCCACAACAGGAGGTTGTCTGTATGGAAAAATATATATTGGCCCTAGATCAGGGGACGACAAGTTCCCGGGCGATTCTATTTAACCGGAGCGGGGAGATTGTACATATTGCACAGCAGGAATTTCCACAGTACTTTCCCAAGCCGGGCTGGGTGGAGCAGAACGCCAATGAAATTTGGAGCTCCATTCTGGCAGTGATGGCTTCATGTCTGGCCGAAAGTGGAATCAAGCCCGTCCAGATTGCCGGCATCGGCATTACGAACCAGCGAGAAACGGTTGTGGTATGGGACAAAGAAACGGGCCGGCCCATCTATAATGCAGTAGTCTGGCAGTCCAGACAAACGGCTGATATTTGTGATGAGTTGAAGGCGAAGGGTCTGGGTGACCTATTTCATCGCAAAACGGGTCTACTCATTGACCCTTACTTCTCGGGAACCAAGGTAAAGTGGATTCTGGATCATGTGCCTGGTGTCCGGGAGCGTGCAGAGAAGGGTGAACTCCTGTTTGGTACAATTGATAGCTGGCTAATCTGGAAGCTGAGCGGTGGTACTCATGTCACCGATGTATCTAATGCTTCTCGCACCTTAATGTACAACATTTATGATCTGCAATGGGATGATGAATTGCTGCAAATTTTGGACATTCCCAAAGCGATGCTGCCGGAAGTGCGCGGTTCATCCGAGGTGTACGCACACACGGTTGACTACCATTTCTTTGGTCATCGGATTCCGATTGCCGGAGCAGCAGGAGATCAGCAGTCGGCATTATTCGGTCAGGGCTGTTATACAAAGGGAAGCATGAAAAATACGTACGGCACCGGCTGTTTCATGCTTATGAATACTGGAGAACAACCCGTACAGTCCAACCACGGGCTGATTACAACCATTGCATGGGGCATTAATGGTAAAATCGAGTATGCGCTGGAAGGCAGTATTTTTGTTGCCGGTTCGGCGGTACAGTGGCTGCGTGACGGCTTACGGATGCTACGTTCCTCAAAAGACAGTGAGGACTATGCGGCACGTGTACCCTCTACAGATGGCGTTTATATGGTGCCTGCATTTGTAGGTCTGGGCAGCCCTTACTGGGACAGTGAAGTTAAGGGAGCAGTGTTTGGTTTGACGCGAGGAACCACCAAAGAACATTTTATCCGTGCAACCCTGGAAGCACTGGCGTATCAGACCAAGGATGTACTGGCGGCAATGGAATCCGATTCAGGTATTCCGGTGAATGCCTTGCGCGTGGATGGGGGGGCGGCGGCCAATGATTTTCTGATGCAATTCCAGAGTGATATTCTGAATATCCCTGTGGAGCGTCCCAATGTGAACGAAACGACAGCATTAGGTGCGGCTTATCTGGCAGGACTTGCAGTAGGCTATTGGAATAGCGCGGATGAATTGGCGAATCACGAGAATACGGAGCGTGTCTTCCATCCGGTTATGGCTGAAGATGAGCGTACAGGACTGTATGCAGGGTGGCAACGTGCAGTGAAGGCAGCGATGGTTTTCAAATGAGTGGATTATATTTCGAATGGGCATTTGTACTTTTTCGTTAAAGTTCTACAATAAATGATATTTATTGGTGGAAAATGATGCATAACTTACAGGGGTTATTTTCCTGGAGAAGAGAAAACATATACCCACTATAAGGAAAAATAAATGATTAGTGGATCAGCTTGAAATTCCATCCGCAGGCAGAACAACTTTTTGAAATTTTTTTGAATAATGTGTCATTTCAGGCCTTCACGCCGCCGTAATTGTGTGATAGGATTAAGTCACAAGTTAAAAAAATGATGTCTGGAGATCGGGAGAGACCACGTACCGCTCAGCAATTGCTGAAGCGAATGACGTGGTCTTTTTTTTGTGCTTTTGTGGGTATAACAGAGGTAATCAATGGGAGGAATCAGAATGACAACATCGTTCTCGGCGGAAAAGCGTACGGAATATCTGGATCGGATGGCGAATGCACATTTTGACATATTGATTATTGGTGGGGGAATCACGGGAGCCGGGATTGCGCTGGATGCAGCTTCCCGCGGATTAAAGACAGCACTGGTGGAAATGCAGGATTTTGCAGCAGGCACATCCAGTCGTTCGACCAAACTGGTGCATGGCGGTCTACGGTATCTGAAGCAGTTTGAAGTGAAAATGGTGGCTGAGGTGGGAAGGGAGCGAGCGGTGGTGTACGAGAATGGACCGCATGTGACGACACCCGAACCGATGCTGCTCCCCATCTATACGGCGGGCACCTTTGGCCGCTTCAGCACATCCATGGGCCTGATGGTGTATGACCGGCTTGCCGGAGTGAAGCGTAGTGAACGACGTCAGATGTTAAATGCCGGCGCCGTCTCAGACAGTGAGCCTTTGCTGCGCAAGGAAGGACTGCTGGGTGGTGGACGTTATGTGGAATACCGAACGGACGATGCCCGGCTTACCATTGAAGTGATGAAGGAAGCGGTAGAGCGCGGTGCACTGGCCGTGAACTATGTGAAGGCAGCAGCATTCCTGAAGGAGAATGGAGTTATTACCGGCATTCAGGCTGTGGACCAGCTCAGCGGTCAATCTTATGATTTGCGGGCAACCAAGGTGATTAATGCTTCCGGTCCATGGGTGGATGAGCTGCGCAAGATCGATGGGTCTCGCCAGGGCAAAACGTTGCAGATGACCAAAGGTATTCATCTGGTATTCGACGGTACGCGTTTCCCGTTAAGGCAGGCTGTATATTTTGATACACCGGATGGACGAATGGTCTTTGCTGTCCCGCGGGATGGGAAAACCTATGTGGGAACCACAGATACCGTATTCGAAGATGATCCCGCACACCCGTTAATCTCTGAGGCAGACCGGAATTATGTCATCGATGCCGTCAACGGCATGTTCCCGGACGTTCGAATTTGTGCCGAGGATGTGGAGTCCGGTTGGGCAGGTGTGCGTCCGTTGATTCATGAGGAAGGCAAAGGACCTTCCGAAATTTCCCGCAAGGATGAAGTGTGGGTAGCCCCTTCGGGGTTGATCACGATTGCCGGGGGTAAATTAACCGGGTACCGCAAAATGGCCGAGATGGTTGTTGATCTCGCTGCTCGCCAATTGGAGCAGGAGACGGGAAAATCGATAGGACCATGTATAACGAAAGAGATGCCAATCTCTGGAGGCCACGTTGGCGGTTCCGCCGGATTTGGCGCGTATGCAGAACGCAAGATTAAGGACGGCGTAGCACTTGGGCTCGACAGATCTACTGCGGAACGGTTAGCCCGAGTGTATGGTTCCAATGTGGACGCACTGTACGAGCGGATGCCTGATCCGCGGGCAAAGGCAGAGCTGCATGGTATGTCGCAGGAGCTGCTGCTGATGCTGCGTTATGCCATTGACGAAGAGATGGCTGTGACACCTGCAGACTTTTTTGTGAGACGCACCGGAGACCTGTTTTTCCGCATTGACGAAGTCCGTCAGTATAAGGCAGTAGTGATTCAGTTTATGGCTGAACGCCTGGATTGGCGGGAGGAGCAAGCGATACGGTTTGCGAGTGAACTGGATCAGTTGCTCTTGGAAGCATCGGGCAAAATTTAATGCAGGATTTCGCATCTGGGGGTCGAATGGAACATGTAAGCGTGTAACAAGGAGAGGGGTTTACATCTATGACTTTACAGATCGGAATCATTGGAACAGGTTGGTTCAGCAAGGTACATGCAGATATTCTGGCACGAATGGAAGGCGTTCGTGTAGCAGCTGTCTGTGGAACAACGCTGGAAAAGGCGGAGGCTATGGCTTCCGTTTATGATGCTGTTGGCTACGGTGAACTTGAACATATGCTGGATGGTGAAAAGCTGGATGCAGTCTATATCTGTGTTCCTCCGATGTCTCATGGATCGATTGAAGCTGAATTGATTCGTCGGGGTATCCCGTTCCTGGTGGAAAAACCGCTGAGTACGGGCATGGATATTCCTCGTCAGGTGCTGGATCAGGTACAGAAGTCTGGATTGTTGACATCCGTAGGTTATCATTTCCGTTATCAGGAGGCTGCACAGGTACTGAAAGAAGCGGTGAAAGAGCAGACCGTCGGTATGGCGCTTGGGCGCTGGATGGGCGGAATGCCAGGAGTCGCCTGGTGGCGTCGCCAGGAAGGATCCGGGGGACAGTTTGTGGAACAGACGACCCATATCGTGGATTTGCTGCGGTACTGTGCTGGTGAAGTGACAGAGGTATACGCTGCAGCGGCCCAGCGCAGCATGCATGAGAAGCACGAACATGTCACGGTAGCCGATGTGGCGAATGTAACGCTTAAGCTAGAAAGTGGGGCGATCGCGAGCATTGCCAACACTTGCCTGCTGCCAGATGGTGAAGGCGGCGCAGGGCTCCAGTTCTACACGGACGCCGGAGTCTGGGATTGGACGCCTGAACGTCTTCTTCTGCCAAGTGCTGCCCCTCATGCGATGGCAGGTCTGGAGATTCCAGCAGGGCATAACCCGTATGAGCGGGAAAATGAAGCGTTCATTCACGCCCTTCGTACCGGAGATCGTTCACGGATTTTGTCCGATTATGCGGATGCCTGCCGTACACAGGAAATTACAACGGCGGCATTGGTTTCGGCAGATTCGGGATTACCGGTACAACTTCAGCGCTCCAAACATCTCTCTCATTAATCCTTTTATGACGTAAACAGAAATATAACCCCATTTTAAAAAAAAGACGCCTGAATCTGGACTGATCCGAAGATCAGTTCAATTCAGGCGTCTTTGTGTTGTACGTGAATCACAATCTGGCTACTTAGTAGACTGCTGCTGTTTCAACCAGTCTGAGGACCAGTTGTAAATCTGATTGATGACGGGTTCGATGGCTCTGCCTTTGGGCGTCAATTCATACTCTACGCGGGGCGGAATTTCAGGATACATATGCCGGGTTACGATACCTTCCATTTCCATCTCCTTCAGACGTTCGGATAATAACCGACCGCTAATCGCCATTTCTGCTTCCAGCTCTGTGAATCGTTTCGGTCCGGATAACAGTTGGTACATGATGAGCAGTACCCATTTTTTACCGATGATATCCATGGCCTGAGTAATGAGACAGGGACTTGGTGATTTTACTTTTCTCAGCTTCAACGTGTTCACCTCGATTCAAGTATTATTGATTTCTTCGTATATTCGTATATATATAAAAGTGCGTGGCTTTCTGCCGCTCTGACCAAAGTAAGGGACAATGAAGTCAACATGTTACTACAAAATGTACTGTAACATACCTTTTGTATGTATTATACACTATTCGTCAAAAAATTACTTGAATAAATAATGTTATTATTATATACTAACTTCATAAAAGTAAGTTAATGATTATTAATATGTATAATATCAGCACGTACCTTTTTTTGCAGTCAAACTGCCCATTTTAAAAATAGAGTTACGTAGTAACTTTTACAAAGATTGCTTTTTATACAACAGATGGATATGGACATTCATTTTCAGGAGGATTATACATATGAACAAGGGCTTAAAAATTTTGGGATATATTGCGTTGGTTATGCTTGCAGGTGTGTTTGTAATGGCGGGGTTTAACAAGGTTAGTGGAGCAGAGATGATGGTGCAGACTTTCGAAGGTTTCTCTTATCCTACATGGACGATGTATCTCATTGGTGCAGTAGAGCTGCTCAGTGCGGTGGGTCTGTTGATTCCACGAACTCGTATTCTGGCTTCAGGAGTATTGACGTTTATTCTGATTGGGGCTGTGGGAAGTCATCTGATTTACGGACAATATACGGCTGTTCCTTTCCCGGCGGTACTGTTGGTTGCTAACATTGTTGTTCTTATTATGGGTATGCGTAAACTGGAAGCAGAAGAAATGGATATGGATCTCGTGCAGGTCTAAAGAGTTAGACGCTGGAGTAACGAATATTGAAAAAGATGACCACTGTGATTAAGCGGTAGTCGTCTTTTTTATGTTTATCTCAAAAAAAAAAGAAGAACCCACGGATTTCAAAGGGTTCTCTTGCAACGGGACTTCTTGAAACGGAAGGTCTCCTGATTAATAAATAATCGAATAAATTCCTATTATAGTAGTTTTTTAAGTTGGGAGACGCGTCCTTGGCTAATGCCAAGCTTTTCCGCAATTTGCTGTTGAGCCAAACCAGGATTCTGTTCAACAATTTCCTTCATCTGTTGCAGCATGCGTGCCGTCTTCGGCCGCAGGTCCGGGTACTCATGGTTGGCAGCTGTAGTCCCTTCTTCCCATGCGGGAGATGAGACTGTGGCGGATTCGGTAGCAGGACGCTCCACGGGTGCAGGAGCCTGTTTGTTTGGAGGAACGAACCAATCGGGAGTGTCATCCGGGTGTTTTAATTGAATTGCACAAGTCCGGCAGATGAATTGCTCTTTGAAATACATTTCAGTATTCACATCACCGCAAAAAATACACAATGTTGATTTGTACTTTCTCAAAATCAACTCTTTCCCTTCAATGAAAAACTCGAGCGGATCGCCGATATGGATTTCCATCGTATCCCGCATTTCTTTGGGAAGGACAATTCGTCCAAGGCGGTCCAGAGATCTCTTCATTCCGGTTCTTTTCATCGCATCTCCCCCGCAATATTCACAATTAAAACCTGTCCTTATTGTAAGGAAGAAAGGGCTTTAATACAACAATAATATTTCAAGAAATAGGGTTAATTCCATCTATTATGGGAAAATAAGTTTGGATAGCACGGGTGCAACCGCTAATGTGAACAATGCGGCCAGTACCATGGAGATGCTGGAGATGGTTCCTGTCAGTGAACTGAGCTCAAAAGCCTTGGATGTGCCTGTACCATGGGCACCGGTTCCAAGCAGCGTACCACGTGCAATCTCACCATCAATACGCAGCATTTTCACAATGGATGGCCCCATAATCGCCCCCAGCAGACCGGTCATGATGACAAAAACCGCCGTAACCGCCGGAATGCCTCCAATGGTAGCCGATACATTCATGGCAATAGGGGTCGTGATCGATCTTGGAATCAGACTATGAATGAGTCCGGAGTCCAGGCGCAGCCATTTGGCGAGCAGGGCAGAAGAGAGGACCGCCACAACGGAGCCCGTCATAACGCTGAAGACGATCTCGGAAATATGTTTTTTGAGTACATGGAAGAATGTATAGAGCGGAATAGCGAAGGCTACCGTTGCCGGTTGAAGCAGCAAACTTAGCCATTTACCACCACTGCTGTAGGCTGCGTAATCCGTGCCTGTTGCGAGCAGCACACCGACGACAAGAAGCGGCGTAATCAGCAGCGGAGACAGATACACTTTGGGCAGGTTGCGGTACATGCGTTTGGCGACCAAGTATATACCGACGGTTAACAAAAGACAGAGGAATCCAATCATCCGGTGTGACGCTCCTTTCGTTTGGCGATTCGGGTGGCAACAAGGCCTGTGCAGGCCATGACCAGAAATGTACTAAGCAGAACAATAAACAAAATTTGCAGTCCATCTTGCTCCAGCATGGGCATGTAGTTCATAATGCCAACGGCTGACGGGATGAAAAACAGCAGCAGCTCACCGAGCAGCCAGGCAGCTCCAATTTCGATCCAGCGCAGCTTCACGACCCGGGTCTGAAGCAGAATGAATAGCACGATCATACCGAGTATTGAACCTGGTACAGGTAGATGGAGAGCACGGGCCAACTGGTCCATGAGCAGTGAAAAGGCCATCAAGAGCGCAACTTGCAAAATGCCAAGGCCCCATTTCTTCACTTCAATCCCTCCTTGTATAATGAACGTGATGATTTTGAGTTGTTTATGAAAATGAATGGAAGCGTTGTTTGATATAACAAATTTTACATCGCATTCTTTCATGAGTAAAATGCATATTAAGAATGTTTACCATTCCATTTATCTATGAGAGATGGGGATCAGACGATGGATATCCGCCATTTGCAATATTTTCTGGAAGTTGCGCGGCAGCAAAGCTTCACCAAAGCGGCCGAAGTGCTGTTCATTACACAACCGACGATTAGCAAAACCGTCAAAAGCTTGGAAGACGAATTGGGCGTAACTTTGTTGGATCGTTATGGCAAGAAGGTAGCGTTAACGGATGCAGGGCATGTCTTTTTTCGGCAGGCGCTGGAGATTGAAAAGTCATTTCGCAGCTTATCGTCCGAATTGGATGACTTGATGAATCTGAAGAAAGGACACCTGCGGATCGGCTTGCCGCCGATGATAGGTTCGAGCTTTTTTCCGATGATTATCGGTGAATTTCATAAAGCTTACCCACAGGTAACCATTCAGCTCTTCGAAGACGGTGCCAAAAAAGTAGAGGCCGATGTGATTAGTGGTGCACTGGATATTGGTGTCTCCGTTCTGCCTACCGTGGATGAACTCGTGGACCACTTTGTTTTTGTGGAAGAGAAACTGAATCTGATCGTACACCCTTCACACCCACTTGCGGGCAAAGAGTCCATCGCGCTGCGCGAGCTGGAGCATGATGCATTTGTGCTGTTTCGGGAAGATTTTGCGCTGCATGACCGGATTATCGCCGCCTGTCAGCATGCGGGATTCCAGCCTCGGGTGGTGTACGAGAGTTCCCAATGGGACCTGCTCAGTGCAATGGTAGCGGCCAATCTGGGTGTGGCTTTGCTGCCAGAAACGATCTGCCGTGAGGTGGATCATATGCGTGTGCGCATTATACCTGTAATGGAACCTGTGATTCCGTGGCAGCTCGGCATGATTTGGCGGAGGGACCGATATTTATCCTTTGCAACCCGGGAGTGGATCAGTTTCACACAGTCCATGCTGAGTGAATAAGAAAATCGGTGTAAACGGGGAAGAGGAACCGGAGAAATCGTTATCTTAACTCCACTGAAAGCTATAGAATCATATTAAAGCGCCCCTCAACACGGTTGAGGGGCGCTGCTTTTCTGTCTATTTATAAAACGAGTAATATTAATGTTCCTCTATATACACAATAAGAGTAGCTACAGCGTACATGCTAATGCAGTTAGTGAAGCTCTGGCTGTGTTTTTTTCAAATATGCACGCCAAGTAATACACCATTGTTTCGGGTCGTCCAAAGATGATTCGTCATTGCGATGCACCGTACTGTTATGCGGAGCTGATTTGACGATATCTGGCTGAGTATAGGCTTCATTTGAGATATGCTCCAGCGCATGGATATATTCGTCGAGATCCTCCTTGGAATAGGATTCCGTTGGCTCCAGTGTGAACGGCTGTGGAACAATATACGGGTGATGAGAGGTCCAGTAATGCAAGCCCAAATCGCACATTCTTCGCGTAATATCCTCCGTCGTCACTCCAGTCTCATCCGTGAGCTGTTTCCAGCTGTAGCGTACCTGTTCTAAACGGCGTCCTTGGACATACGGGGCACTCGCTCCGCGTATTTGAACAATTTTATGATATAGATAGTTGTTGTTCAGCACCGCCACCTGGGCGACATCTTTCAGACCGTCCGGTCCGAGGCTCATAATCCAGGCGTAGGAGCGGAGTACAGTTTGGGCTACACCGTGAAAACTCCGTACCTTACCAATGCTGACTTCCGTTTGATCTCTCAAAATATAACGTCCGTCATCTTCCTTATCCACCAAAGGGCCGGGCATGAAATTCTTCAATTCTTCCGTCACTCCGAGAGCGCCCGTAGCAGGACCACCGCACATATGGGGCGCAGCAAAGGTTTTGTGAAGATTGAAAAAGCACATATCAAAACCCGCTTCCTTCGCTCGTGTAATTCCGAGCAGGCCATTGGCGTTAGCCTGATCATAGTAGCAGACACCACCAGCTTCGTGCACGACATCCGTAAATTCGCGGATACGATGATTGTAGATGCCTGTGTCCTCTGGATTAGCCACAACAAATCCGGCAGTCCGCTCGGAGACAACGTTCTTCAGCTTCTCAAGGTCCGGGAATCCATTCTCGTCTGGATGCAACGTAATAATCTTATATCCCTTAACCGCAGCTGTAGCGGCTTGCGAAGGATGAGAGAAGATCGTTGTAATAATCTCATCACGTTGCTCACCTTCACCGCGCGAATCATGATAGGCGCGAACGATGGAGGCCATAGCCAGAAGTGCCTGGGTTCCGCTACTCGGCTGAAAGGAGAACGCATCCATACCCGAAATCTCTCGCATTGCCAGATCGAGATTGTGGAATATCTCCAGCATCCCCTGAACAGAATCCACATCTTGTAGCGGATGAAGCTCGGTCATACGTGGATTTCGGATAAGCATTTCGTTAATCCGGGGAATATATTTCATCGTGCAGGTTCCCTGACCAATTTCCACGTTCATATCCGATCCCAGCGTTTCCTGGGATAATCTCAGATAATGCCGCAGTACCTTTGCCTGCCCGATTTCTGGCAAAGCGGGAATAGTGCGCCGCCACATGGATGCCGGTATGTTGTCTTCTGCGGAGCCTACTTCAGCTGCTACAGTCGCTTCCGTTCCCGGCGGCACGACGCCTCGCTCCCCGGGTCGGTGAAGTTCAAAGATAACGGGCTCATCCCATTTAGCTTGGTGAAACTTCCGAACCTTATGATCTCTGCGAATTCGTTTCATGGCGTTCAGTCCTCCTCTATATGATCGTTATGATGTGCTGACAATGGAACAAAGAGTATCGACAAGTCGGTCCAAATCGGCCTGGGTATGCGTTTCCGTTACGCAGTACAGTGCACATTGACCCCATGATGGGTAGGATAATGACAGATCCTTACCTCCGAAAATCCCTGTTTCCATTAATCTCTGGTTAATCTCATTAACGGTTAGACCAATTCCATTAAAATCAACAACAAACTCTTTGAAGAAGGTGCCATTTTCGAAGCGAAGAGACACACCTGGAATTCGTGATATCTGTTTTGCAGCGTAATGCGATTTCTGGATAATGGTGCTGCCAACCTCATGCATTCCGACAGGACCGAGGAGAGCCAGATATACTCCTGCCGTAATGCCCCATAAAGCGGTCTGGGTTCCTACCGATTCCTTGCCTTTCTCCCGAAGAGCGAATGATGTACGTTCATAGGCCACATCTCCGAAGCCATATTCGCCTTCCACTTCGGTTGGCACGATGCCAAATAGCCGGGAAGGGTATTCCATTACGTATTTTTCCTCATCACGTGTTGCGATAAAACCAGCCTGCCCACCGCCAAAGTTCATATGCATACCCAGCGGCTGTAAATCTCCGCAAATGATATCCGCCCCGTAACGGCCTGGAGGCTCCAGAACTCCAAGCGAAATGGGATCAACACCTACAATAGAAACGGCATTTATCTTGTGAGCCAGTTCAGATATCTCAGCCCCCTGATCCTCAATGATTCCGAGATAACCGGGATTTTCAAAATAAATCGCCGCCGTATCGTCACTTAATTTACTGCGCAGATCATCCAGATCCATTTGTCCTGTTACCTGATCGATGTCAACATACTGAATATCCATGACTGGAGTACAGTAATTACGAATAATTGCCGCCTTATCCGGGTCTACGGAACGCGGGAGCAGCACGATTTTGCGCCCTGTAATACGCCCCGCCATCCGAATCGCGGTGGAAGCTGCCTGAGCCCAGTCAAAGGTTGGAACATTTACGACATCCATGTCCACGAGCTCGGCAAGCAGGCTCTGATACTCGAATAGGGCCTGGAATCGACCATGGTCTTCATAAGGTTCTCCGGCATAGGCTGTCACGAATTCAGAACGCTGATTAATCTCGTCGCATACAGCTGGAATGAAGTGCTGCCAGCATCCTGCACCCAGAAAATTAAGATAATCTCCACTGTGCTTGTTCTTTGCTAGTAGTCCGTCAATATGTCGGCGCAATTCATACTCGTTCATGGCTGGCGGAAGGTCCATCTCCCGCTTCAGCTTCAGGCTGTCAGGGATTGCGTCGTGGAGTTGCTCCATAGACGTTAAACCAATCTCTTTCAGCATCGCGTCCCGGACCTCCGGAACGGTATTTGGGATATAGGGATGGGCATATGTTTTGTTATCAGCCACAATTAACGCCTCCGTTCATATGTTGGGAAAATGGTAATTTTTATTGTCCTAAGCGATTCCGCCTCCGTCAACAACGAGAACACTGCCTGTTACCCATGAGGATAAGTCACTCGCCAGGAACAATACGGCATTCGCGATATCACGCGGTGTACCTAGACGCTCCAGCGGTCTGCCTCCTGCAGAGGCAACCAGAAATGCTGACTCATCCTGCTGCAGCTGCTTCGCTTCGTCACGCAGGAGAGGTGTATCCGTATCCCCTGGTGATACACAGTTGACTCGAATGTTCGCTGCTCCATGGTCGATAGCCATGGCACGCGTCAGATTGACAACGCCTGCCTTTGCTGCGCAATAAGCTGCTGCGCGGTCTCCACCTTTCAGTCCCCAACCTGAGCCTGTGTTAATGATGCTGCCTCCGCCGCTAGACTCCATAATGGGAATTACATATTTAGAAAGGAGAAAGACACCTTTGAGTGAGACATCTAGTACAAGATCCCAGTCTCTTTCATCCAACTCGGTAACCGTTTTGCGGCGAATAACCCCTGCGTTATTGAACAGGACATGAATTCCTCCAAGAGCCGATTTGATCTCCGAAGCTGTGCGTTCACAATCTGCGGCAGAGGTCACGTTGCAGCAGTAAAAGCTGGCCTGGCCTCCCTGTTCACGGATACTGGCGACTGCCTCGTTACCCGCAGCCTCATTAATATCAATCAAGACAGCATGTGCCCCGAAGCTCGCTAGAAGCTCAGCGGTGGCCAGCCCAATGCCTGATGCCCCACCAGTAACGACGGCTACCTTGCCAGATAAATTCAAAACGTCCTGTGTATTAAGCATCTTTATCTTCCTCCATTTCATATTGCATCGCTTCTGTACTCATTCGGCGGCTCAGCCTTTCAGGAGAGCTATCCTCCGCCATATACGCCTGAAGCAAGATGCGGAACCGGAACGCTTCCGGTTTAACTGTATTCTCAGGCGACTGTGCTGGGCCGCAGCTGTTACTTCCCAGTCCGTTCTGTCGGTAATCCAGATTCAGAGTAATGAAATCACGAGGTGCCAAATCGCTCATATGCTGCGCCTTCTCCAGATCACCATCCGTGTAACGTCTAGCGCTGAAATCAAGCGTTGGCGCTCCTGCCGCCAGCAGACCGATTCCTGCTCCATTGGCAATCGAAACCCATCTTACATCTGTCCGATTTCCATTCTCTTGGGGATAAATATACGACGTGAACAATCCATCTACACTGCTCTGATATACGCCGAAGCGTCCGGCCTCCCGGCTATCCGAATAGCTCTCTCCCGGCCCACGGCCATACCATTTCACACGATCTATATCACCGGGAACTTTCATCTGAAGACCGATTTTCGGGAGCATAGTAGGTGGTGTTCCTTCCGGCATTCCCTTCACATCTATAATGATTAGTCCGCTTGCAGTAACCGTATAGGACGTTTCACATCGGAAGCCCCAATCGTAGACAGGAGGTGCTATGCGTGAAGTCCAAGTCATACGCACAGATGTTTCATTCAATCGATCCCAGCGGAAGTGATCTATCCGCTCGGTCAGTCGATCGAGGTGTGCCTTGCGCCAATCCGGGAGCACATACATATCGTTATCAATCGGAGCACGCCAGAAATTCAGTCGTGGTCCATGTTGAATGAGTTCCTTTCCGTTCAAGCGAAGCGACGTGACCCCTGCACGTAGACGATTAAAAGAAATACGGAAACTGTCATTCGCAAGGATTAGCTCTCGCCCTTCTTCGGTGACTGACAACTTCTGCTCTACAGACAACTGAGACAGGGAAGATACGGCTGAGGTGGAATGATTCGGCAGTGCAAACTGGGCCCAAGCCACCTCATGCCCCTGTTCCGCCCAAGCGCAGTCTGCTGCCAACGTGAATCCGACATTCAGCCACATCTCTGTACCCGGCTCGAGATGAATCGACTGTTGATCTGTCAAATTAAAATTTGGAATCAATACGTTTGCGCTATCACCCGGACTAATCTGAGGAAGTACGAGTGCACCACTGTTTATGGTTCTTCCATCAGCCGTGACGCTGTAGTGAATCTGCAGATGATCTAATGTCACGAAATCATACCGATTCGTTACGCGAATCTTTCCTGCGTCTATTAATTCGACCCTCACAGGTTCGATGATTTTCTTATATTCAATGAGCCCCGGAGAGGGGGTGCGGTCTGGGCGAACTAGTCCGTCAATAACAAAATTACTGTTATTCGGTACATCTCCGTAATCTCCACCGTAAGCGTAGTCAGCCTTGCCATCGATTGATTTTCTGCTGAGCCCATGATCGATCCATTCCCAGACAAAGCCGCCTTGAAGACGCCGATAAGTATCAAAGGTGTCAAAATACGTCCGTAACCCTCCGGGGCCATTACCCATCGCATGGGCAAATTCGCATAGAATATGCGGCTTCGGATGTTCGGTTAGCTGGCCGAATCCTTCCATTTTCTCCACGGAAGAATACATCGTGCTCACCACATCACATACTTCCGCTTCACGGTCTTCTTCATAATGGATAAGACGTGTGGAATCATTGGCTTTGCACCACTCAGACATCGCACGGAAATTGCAGCCGAAGCCCGATTCATTGCCAAGTGACCAGAAAATCACAGAAGGGTGATTCTTGTCGCGCTCCACCATACGGCGGATGCGGTCAACATAAGCATCCTTCCAAGCGGGGTCATCGCTAAGTCGTGAAATATTGCCCAGCGGCTCAAATCCATGCGTCTCCAGGTCCGTCTCTTCCATAACGTATAACCCATACTCATCACACAGATCATAGAACCGCGGGTCGTTCGGATAATGTGCTGTCCGCACCGCATTGATATTGTGCTGCTTCATCATTTGAATATCTTCGAGCATGGTGGATACCGTGACGGTTCGTCCCGTATCTGGATGATGGTCATGCCGGTTTACTCCTTTGAGAAGGATCGGTACTCCATTCACCAAGAACTGTCCATCCTTGACTTCCACACGGCGGAACCCAACTCGCTGGGCAATCGTTTCTATAACCTGATTCTTCGAATCAACCACTGAAATGATTAGATGATATAAATAAGGAGATTCAGCATTCCATAAAAAAGGCTTTGCCACAGGCAGATTGAACTCGACACTCGAAGGATGGTTTAGATTCTTCTCAGCAGACAGGATCTGCTCGCCAACGTTATTCAGCAGTTGCAACTGTACCGTGCCCTGAACTTCTTCTCCATCCAGATCTAAGCGGACCGACAGTACCGCATTGGTAAACTCTGTATCTAGCTCCGTTACAATTCGATAATCTGTAATACGGGATGCTGAAGGCTCGGAAACCAGATAGACATCCCGGAAAATGCCACTCATCCACCACATATCCTGGTCCTCCAAATAACTACCGTCAGACCACTGGTATACCCGGACCGCCAATCGGTTAATTCCCGCCTGAAGGAAAGGGGTCAGATCGAACTCTGATGTCAGGCGGCTGCCTTGGCTGTAGCCGACAAATGAACCATTCAGCCATACATGAAAGGCGCTATCTACACCGTCGAACTTAAGTGAAACAACTCTTCCGTCCCAATGGTCTGGCAGCGTAAATTCCCTTACGTAGCTACCCGTTGGATTATCATTAGGTACATGAGGAGGATCAACAGGGAATGGGTAGTCGAGATCCGTGTAATGCGGACTTCCGTATCCTTGCAACTGCCAGTGTCCAGGGACACGAATATTATCCCAACCTGAGGTGTCATATTCATTTTGATGAAAATCCTGGGGTGCTAGATCAGGCCCCTCAGCAAATTGGAATTTCCAAATACCATTCAGCGATTTGAACCAAGGAGAGCTTCCTCTGTCATAGCTCAGAGCACTTTCTTTATTGGAATGAGGAATAAAATAGGAGCGACTCTTCGCACGATTTCTCTCCAGCACGCTGAGGTTATCCCAGTCGCGCTCAATGTTCATAACAGTCATGATCGTCATTCCTTTCCTCTATCTGTGTGTCCTAACCTTTAATACCTGTCGTGGCAATTCCGCCGACAATGTAACGCTGAGCGAAGAAGAAAATCGCAAGTGGTGGAATCGAAATTAAGCAGGTGATGGCCATGATGGATTGCATATCAACACCGTACATGCCCTTAAATTGAGATAGGCCTAACGTTAACGTATATTTCGTCTGATCATTTAGGAAAATGAGAGGCCCCAGATAGTCATTCCAACAACTCATGAACTGGAATACGGAGACCAGGATCAGCGAAGGTCCCATTAGCGGCACGATGATTCGTAGCAGAATCGTCATTTTACTAGCGCCGTCAATCGTCGCTGCTTCATCCAGCTCCCGGGGGAGGGTCATAATGAACTGCCGCAACAAAAAGATATAATAGGCAGATCCGAACCACGATGGAATAATCAGCGGTTTGAGTGTGTTAATCCAACCCAAATAGTTAAACTCCATATACTGCGGAATCATCGTTACTTCCCAAGGGATCATCATGGTTGCCAGAACGACAAGAAACAGGAAATCACGCCCCTTGAACTGGAATCTGGCGAAGCCGTAAGCGACGAGCGTACAGGATATCAGCTGTCCAAGGGTGGATAAGACCGTAACGATCAGTGTGTTTTTCAAAAATAAATTAAAGGGCTGAATGTTCCATGCCTCTGCGAAGTTACTGAATTTCCAATCGGACGGAATCCATTTGGGAGGAAACAGATAAAGCTCCTGCGGTGATTTCAGTGCCGTGGTCACCGCCCAGAACAGTGGGGCGATGAACAGCAGTGAGAACCCAATCAGCAACGTGTATGCAACTATTTTTTTCATCAGGACCGCCCCCTTGTACTGGCTTTAAGTTTCTTCTGCGGCTGCTTTTTCATTTCACCTTCATAGAACACCCAGGCTTCCGAAGATTTGAATACCAGAAATGTCAAGGTAAGCACGATCAGAAACATAAACCAGGCGTTGGCAGCAGAGTAACCCATCTTAAAATATTTGAAAGCGTTCTCATACATGTACATCGCATAGAAATAGGTTGATTTCATTGGCCCGCCTCCCGTAAGTAGCAGGGCGAGAGTTAACTGCTGGAATGCTGCAATAATCGATGTGATGAGATTGAACAGAATGGTTGGCGTAATCATCGGAATGGTTACACTCAAGAACTTTCGGATTTTACCTGCACCGTCGATGGAAGCCGATTCGTACAGGTCCTTAGGAATGCCTTTAAGTCCAGCTAGGAAAATAAGCATCATCGATCCTTGTCCCCAGAGGCTGGCAACGACCATTGCAACAAGCGACCAGTTTGTATCATTCAGCCAATCGGGCCCTTGAATACCCAGGACAGACAAGAAGTAGTTCAGAATTCCATAGTCTCCGCTGTATACCCAGGACCAGATCATAGCAAGCGCAACACCTGAAATTACAGAGGGGAGATAAAATGCCGTACGGAAAATGGCGCTTCCTTTAACCCTTTGATTGAGCAGCATGGCAAGTCCGAGTGCGACTATAATATTGAGCGGAACGAAGAGGGCTGCAAATTTCAAAGTTACAAATAAAGATTTCCAAAAAAGCGGATCATTCGAAAACATCTCTACGTAGTTGTCTAGCCCGATAAAAGTTACCTTACCGACGATTGGCCAATCAAAAAATGAAATGACCAATGAGAACAGCAGGGGGCCTAAAGTGAAGAAAACAAATCCAAATATCCAAGGGAAGATAAAGAGGTAGGGTGCAAGCCCACCCCATCTACGTTTTTTCAAGGCCTTAAGGGTAGCTGTCGGTTCTGATGTATTCTGCAGGTAGGTCTGAGCCATCTCCTAACCTTCTTTCTACAAGTGTTATTTCAAAAATCGCTCGCTGTCCTTAACCGCCTGATTCAGCGCTTCTTGGGCATTGCTGCCGTGCATAACTGCTTCCACTGCAGCCGACAGCTGTCGGTTCACTTCATTCCACTTCGGATTGAGTAGAAATGCAGGTGTATTGTCCGAACGCTCAAGCATGGTGTAATAAGGTTTGTAGAGCGGGTCCTGATCCTTCTTGAGTTCGTTTACAACACTTTGTCGTACTGGCAGGTCAGCAACACGCATTTTGATCGATTCATTGGAGACATAGAATTTAACGAATTCCCATGCCAGATCTTTGTGCTTAGAGTCTTTAGCAATAGACAAGGCAGATTCTGCAAGTACACCTTTAACCGGTTTGCCTGGAAAAGCCGGAATTTCGACCGTACCTACATCAACTCCCGCTTGTTTGAATGATTCGAGCGGCCAGATTCCGCTTTCCCACATGGCGATCTTACCGCCTTTAAAGATATCATCACCGCTTTGCTGGCCTTTACCACCTGTAAGCACGGCGGTGCCGTCCTTCACCATATCACCAAACATTTGGATGGCTTCAGCGGTTTCTTTACTGTTCATGTAGCCCTCGATGGTTTTACCATCTGGGGAAATAAAGGAGCCACCGTTGCTCCAGACAAAGCCCTGCAAGTCATACGTATCATTCTCGGCACGTGCACCGAAACCGTACTGCTTCTTAGATGGATCCGTCAGCTTTTTAGCGATATCCTGGAAATCGCTCCATTCCCATCCGTCTTTAGGATAAGGGACACCGGCAGCATCAAAGAGCTTTTTGTTATAATAGACGACACGAGTCGTGAAGCCGGCCGGAATGCCGTATAACTTATCGTCAATTTTTCCATAGTTGAACAATCCTTTGTAAAAATCATCTATCTTCAGGTCTTTATCTTTTTCTGCAAAGTCATCCAGTGGTTCAAGAGATTGATGGTAAGTAGGGAAGTCCCACATGTACATGACGTCTGGCGGGTTGCCCGCTCCAAAGCCTGCGGCAAGCTTCTGGTCAAATCCGTCCGCATAGGCCTCAACCTGCACCTTTGTACCGGGATGTTCTGCTTCAAACTTCTTGGCGATATCCTGCTCAATTTTGAGCGCGTCTCCCGTATCCCAGGTTGCAAAACGAAGCGTCTTCGTCTGATCCGAACCGCCGTTCTCCGGATTGGCTGTTCCAGCGTTACCGCTGCATGCAGACAGTATAGATACCATCAGCGTCGTTGCAAGGACAATGAGTGAAATTCTTTTTTTCATATTGTCAGCTCCCAGTCAGTGAGGTTTATAATAATTGAACCGCTTTCATCGTAACGCGAATGAAAGCGGTTCAAAACGTGTATCTATTCGAATGTTGTTGTGATTTTGTTCGAATTATTGAAGCAGGTGTCAATCTGTTCGAGAGCTGTCGTCTTTTTGTTGGGCACGGTAATGACTCGGTGTCTGACCCGTACAGCGTTTGAACCATTTGCTAAAATATTTGCTGTCTCCTAGTCCTGTTCGCTCCGCAATTTCCTGCATAGTTAGATGTGTATCCCGCAGTAGGCCATATGCAAGGCGCAGTTTCCGTTTATATTGGAAGGCAATGAAGCTATCGCCGACAGCCTTCTTAAAGAGAATGGAGAAATGACTGCGGCTGAGCCCAACCTCTTCCGCCAGTTCGCTGGCTGACCAGTCAGCTGCGGGATTAGCATACAGTAGATTCACGGCTTTCCAGATCGGATCTGGCCAATGATTTACGGATATCCCATACAGCTTCTCTAGCTCAGCTTCTTTATGAAGGTTTTGGAACGCCTGCTTCAGATCATCGCTGTGGAGCAAGGATTCTTTACGAGTCCACTTCAACTGACTGCATTTGCTCTTACTCTCTACCAGCAGGCTTTCTGCAGACCCTCGCAGCGTATCAGGAACGATCCAATAGTAGTATTCTTCTCCATAAGGAATGATCGTACCCTTGCGCATACTGCGGTCATTCTTCTCAGCTTCTTGTAGTAGCTCGGTCCAAGATGCTCCGCATTCTGCCGCTCGAATCAGATATATCAACAGCGGCTGACCGTTAACATGCGATTGACCGCCATGCAGCTTCTCCAGCTCCTCTGGAAATTTACAGCTATGTCCGTTCAGCCATGCAAAGAGCAGTGTTTCCATACGCACTTCATCTTTTGGGGAGGGGGGAGCGGAGACAGACAGTTCCTGCTGGAACTTCTTTAACATGTCTTCAAGTTCTTCGTCCTCAAAAGCGGTTTTCAAAAGATATCCGGAGGCCCCAAGTTGAATTCCCTGCTGTGCGTATTCAAAGTCGCGGTGACAACTGAGCAGAATTATTTTGGTCTTCGCCGCCATCTCCTTTATCTTGCGAGACAGCTCGATGCCATCCATCTCTGGCATTACAATATCTGTTATTACAATTTCAGGCTGATGCTCCAGGAAGGCTTCCCAGGCTTTTTGTCCATTGGGCGCGTCAGCTATAACTTCCATTCCATATTTCTCCCAAGCTACGGTCGAACGTAGGCCTTTCCGTACAATACTCTCATCATCTGCAATCAGCACCTTAATTCTCTTTGCTGTATCCATCCGGACGCTCCTCCTCTTTGGGCCAATGAATGACAATCGCTGTACCTTCACCCTTAGTCGAAAATACCGTAAGCCCGTACTGCGGGCCGAAATGCAGTTTGAATTTCTGGTCTGCGTTCTGGACGCCTAATCCTCCGCGTCCACGACGTTTTGGATCTGGAACAAGCAAACGCTCCCGTTTTTCTTCTGTCATACCTGCTCCATTATCCCGGAGAGTCAGCAGAAGTTCATTTTTTTCCACGGTGACATCGAGCTTGATTACACCTATTCCATCCGTGAAGCCGTGGAAAAATATATTTTCAAACAGCGGCTGTAGAGTCATACGCGGGATCAGATACTGCTTCAGTGAGTCCTCGCAATTCAGCTCATAGCTGAACACATTTCCGTACCTGATCTCCTGAATTTTCAGGAAATGCTCAATCATGCGTAGTTCTCTGCCCACCGTGATCAGTTCCTGCGATATATCCAGATTTCCTTCCAGCACCATCGTTAAGTGATATAACATCTGACGGATATCATCAGCCCCTTCCAGACGGGCCTTCCACTGAATGGAGTTCAACGTATTGAACAGCAGGTGGGGGTTAATTTGATAATGGAAAGCCTTCAGTTCTGCTTCCTTCTTGAGTCTTTCGCTCTGTTCCACTTCTTGTACAAGCGATTGAACGCCACTTACCATCCGGTTAAAACTCATATCAAGGCTACCTAGCTCATCTCTGCCTTCGATCGGCATCCGTGTATCCAACTTACCGAAGCTGACTTTCTGCATCGAATCCTTTAGCGTGCGAATACGAGCTGTAAACCTCGACGAGAACAGATAGGCGAATCCAAAGGCAAGCAGACATGAAATAACGGCCACGACAATGGTATTCGACCGAATAATGCCCGAGGACAGGTAGAAGGCTTTGGCAGGTAATCTCGCTTCTATGGTCCACTGGTTCACGGCAAGCGTCCGAATCCATGTAATATCACTATCCTTCTTCGTAAAATTGGGTGCGCTTTCATATATAATTCTTCCGTCCGAAGCTTTAATGGTCAGATGCGACTTCGTATCTGTCTCAAACAGCTTGAACATATGGATCAGTTCCTGCGCATTCTCCTCTATGAGTATGGTGCTGCCGTTTTGCGTTCCGTTGGAATTATGAATCGGAACAGCGAGTCCAAGGACGGGAAGATTCGAATCGTCCGAGCTGCTCATTGCGTGATTTTGCATATAAAAGCCTAGCCAGTATAGTCCTTTATAAGAAGCCGGTTTTGTCTTCCATTCTGGCATATTTCTCAGCTTGGCAACATCCAAATTGTTCTCTCCATAATAATAGCCTGAGGGCGTAATGATATAGATTCCTGCGGTTTGGTCTGTCCACAGCGATTTCAGTAGGGCTTCAAAGTCATTCTTCTCAATGATTTCGCTATAGCTTACAGGTGCTTGATTCCTTAGATCGGTATGGGCGGGATCAAGCAAATACGAATAGATCGTTTCACTCATTTGTTTCATTCGGCTTAAAGATGAGCTCGTTTGTTGCTCCAACTGCGCTACAGCATTTTCACCATATTTGCCAAACTGAGAATTAATGATTTTGGCCGATTGGTAATAGGACAATGCACCAAGCGAGAGCAGTGGAATCAGAGTCACGATGAGAAAACAGAAGAGCAGCTTGGTCCGTATACTGCGGTAGGAACCAGAGAAAATGCGTTTATTAAGCTGCCTGATCCATTGGATGTTCATAAACGGCTTCCCCTCTCGCTATAACTACATCTACCTGCATTCTAGCATGGACAGGTAGCCTATAGAAGAATCCAATCATTTAATGGTAACGCTTTCAATTTGTTGTTTGCAAATAAAATTTTTCGAGGAAACGGGAAAAGCACCTCCCCGGAAAGCTGTTTAAAACAGCAGCCAGAGACGTGCAATATTGGTTTTAGATTGTGTACTCGTGCCCCAGAACCAGGAACACACTCGATGTCCATGTGAATGCCCTGTCACGTAGGCCTTCACCAGTCAGCGCATCGAAGTTCTCCGCCATACCACTCCGGTTAAGCATATTGCAGAAGCGGCGGGATACTTCCCGAGCCAGTTCCAGGTCACCGGCTGCAGCTACGCCCTCCACGAGCAGCATGGTTGATGGAGCCCAGATCGGTCCACGCCAGTACCCGTCTGGTATATAGTAAGGGCTGCTTATGCTCTCGGTCGCCCAACCATTTTCCGTTAGGAAGCGATTCTCTTCCCGCAACCCTTTTAGAAGAAGATCTCTGATGGGTTCAGGCAGGCGTTTGCCCAGTAGAATCGGAACGAATAACAGCAGACTATCTCCAGCTGAAGGCTCATGTGTACCTGAACGTAAGGAGATAAATCTATCCTCTTTCCAGAAGTGGCTGATCATCTTCTCCAGCGTATCATCCGCCAGTTTTCTCCATTCCGAAGATTCCTTCGTAAGCCCAAGCAACCCAGCAATTTCAGCCAGAAGCTCTGTCTGGATAATCAGAAAGGCAGCTAAATCCGGACTTTCTACGGGAATTCCATTATTAAACGCGGTGCTGTTATCCCAACCGGAATCATTACCGTGGTTATATTGGGGAATCCCATCACCATCATCATCACGATACCTGAACCACCATTTCGTCCACTTGGACAATGGGCTGTACACTTCACGAAGCTGCGCCTCGCGAATATAATCCGTACGTTGCATCATCCAAGCCAGTGTCCATCCGTGAATAGGAGGTTTGTTGCAGTTCCACAGTTCATATTTATCGTTCACAAAGTCAGGAATTAATCCACTCTCATCTTGCCGATCAAAAAAGATCATGAACTGGTCCCACGCAAGCTTTGGATCATGGCGAACAAGCGCCATCGCATTGAAACAGTGGTCCCAGCTCCATATATTCGTCATCCAGTTCTTCGACATATACATAGCTGGACGCGTCAGACAACCCTCCGCCGGAACGAGGCAGGACCAAGTAATGTAAGCCGCAAGCTCCCGCGCATCCTGCCAGCGATCAGGGATCGCAAGACTGCTGTCCAGCCACTGGCTGAATTCAGTCCGAACCGCTTTTACGTCATCATCAAAGGAATCCCATTGTGGGCGAGGCTCCCATACTGTGCGGAACTCCTCAACGGCAAACTCAGCTGTATTCGTGTCTGTATCCGGATTGAACTCTGCGATTACGCGTGAGCTCTTGATTTTATCCCACGGCACTTCCAGCTTCATGTCGCCTACAATTCCAGTCAGCATGAAGCGGCATTCATGGGTGAAGCTATTTACTTCCCAGCTGTTTTTATTGACCTCATATGCATAATCATAAGTTGAGGGGATAAAGGTCAATCTGATCCCGCACCCTTTCGAGCGGAAGCGGACCGTGCAGCTATCCGAAATACAGATTTCGGCAAAGATTGCGGGCTCTGGTGAATTCAGCCGGACAGTTTCTGGAGAAGCTTCTGCTGTGAATGGAATCGTCTGATTCTGCTGATCCAACAGTTCAATACGGAACGCCTCGCCAAATTTATCATCCCCACCCCGCACAGTTCGTAGGTAGAGGCCCTGCTGTCTATTCTTGCCTTCAGGCAGAAGAGAGACGGCAAGGAACGACTCTCTGCGACTGAAGGGTACAAAGTTCAGATCGAATTTCATAATTCTCCTCCTTCAACAAGGAATAATACGCTTTCATTGTAAACCGCTCCTCAAGGAACAGGAACGTCCAGGTGTCTTCACTAAAGAGGGGAATTTGTTGGCAATGGATGATTCGGGTGGTTATAGGTGTCTTTTTGTTAGATGATTGGGGAGAAAGTGTTAGATATAGAGGTTAGAAGGAATGGAAAGAGCCCATGAATCAGGTCGTTTTAGACCTTTCATGGGCTCTTGTCTTTTTTCATGATGAATTAAAAGTGAAAGATAATTTCATTGTGCATGTTGTATCATTTCACTGCATTTCGATTCGGTAACTGACTCAGATAACTGTTGGATAAGTGGAGAAGATCCAAAGCCCGTTCGTACTGTTCTTTCGTAATAAATTCGGAAGAGGTAGATCCCTCTTCGGTTGGTATGGCAGATGCGGGCACGGCCGGTTCATCCTCCAGACTGTTCGGAATCGTCCCCTTCTCCTGATCAAGCTCTGCCGAGACGACATCCTGTCTCCCGGCATCCGCAAGGGAGTAATGAGTACCGTCACCGTACCCCGTCTCAGGAACGAACAGTGAAGCATCGTTCAGTACGGAACCGGAGGGCAGATAATAGCGCTCTGGCAGCAGATTATTTCCATCACGCAGCAAATCCTGCCCAAAATACAGTTGGTTCTGGAGAGAGGCACCGGTCAACCCGGCGATCGTTGGCAGAATATCCACCTGTCCTCCGATCTGTTCCAGTTGAGCAGCCGGCGTGATGCCAGGAGCCGTGACGATAAGTGGAATATTAATCATGTCCGCAGACGTGTACTCCCGACCGTAGATTTCCTGCATGAGCTTCTCGTCAGTCCGATCCAGCGAGTAGATAGGCAGACCCAGATGGTCACCGTAAACGACCAGCACGCTATTTTCCCATAGTCCACGTTCCTTAAGTCCCTCAATAAATTGTCCCACCGCCTGATCGGCATAATGCTGGGATACAAGATAATCCCCGGGCAACGTATTAACGTACCGTTCCGGCAACGTCAGACTTTTCTTATCTTCTGGTAGATGGTAAGGATGGTGTGCAGACATGGATATGATTTGTGCATAGAAAGGTGATCCCGTGTCCTGCATGGCCTCGAGTTTGTCGAGCGTTTTGCTGTACAATACTTCATCTGATGCCGAGAAGGCGATGGAATCCTCTGTTCCGAAATAATTTATGTCATAATACTGATCAAATCCAAGCGCCTTGTATAACTGATCGCGATTCCAGAAGTGCACATCATTTGTATGGAATGTGGCTGTCTGGTAACCGTTCGCGGACATCAGTCTGGGCAGACTTGGCAATTCCTTATTGGCATAGACGGTAGCTGCGGCCCCGTTGGGCGGTGTATAAAACGATGTATTCACGACAAACTCGGCATCCGACGTGTTTCCCTGTCCCACTTGCTGATAAAAGTTGGGGAAATACAGGCTTTGCCCTGCCAACTTATTCAGATTGGGTGTAACTTCCTGTCCGTCCACCTGCAATCCGATCAGGAAGTTCTGGAATGATTCGAGCTGGAGGACAATGACGTTTCGTCCCTTGGCTGCACCCTCCTCCACAACAGCGGGTAGTGCTGTCGTTTGTTTAATCTCGTCGATATGATTCTGATCGATTTGATCAAAGGGCACGGGTTTGTCAGGCCGATCAGCCAGGATGGTGTACGCTTCGTAACCGAGAATCCCCATCTGCTCCGCCTGTGTAATCTCGCTCATACTCGCCCGATTGGGGTATATGTTGAGCATGCACAGCATCATCGACAGAATCAGAATGACTGAGGCAATCCGTCTTCTGGCCCTTCGTTCAAGCGGCACTCTGCCTGGACGTTCGGTCCCGCCGAGCTTGATCCGCCGACGAATCAGAATCCCCGTGATAACCAGAATATCTGCAAAAATAAACAAATAATACGGATCGAGCAAAGAGAACATGCTGCTCTTGACCGAGGTTACCTGATTAACCTGTGCGAGCGCGTGATAATTAACAATAACACCATAATATTTGTAATACATGATCGCTGCGAAGAAGATGCCCGATAGCAACAGATTTAGTCCGAGATAGAGCCACATCCGGCGTTTGGCTGCGAACCATTCAATCAGACAGAAGCAGATCCAGATCAGCGGCAACTCTGTCAGTAGCGGTTTCCAGACGGGGATGTCATCGAAGATCACAATCCAGGCCAGAGAGCTTTTGATCATCATAATAACGGTGAACACTATAAACGGTCCGCTTAGAAACCGGGTGAGTGAATTGCGTGACAAGTTACCGCCTTCCTTCCTTTCCGAAGTTTCATTTAACAAGTATTATGCTATCTCATGGTATGTCGTGTCAAAAGCACCGAACTTCTGGGTTGCTCATTTCTTTCAATTATTGGAAAAAGGAGAGAGGAGCTTGGGATCATTCTTGACCTCACGTATACAAAAAGCCCCTTCCATTGAAGAAGAGGCGGAAGGGGTTATCATTTTAAAGTACAAATAATTAAATGATGCTTGTCCAAAGTGTGATCACAGTATATCTGTAAACTTGCATACAGATTCTGGAGCACAAAAACAAGTTTGCTCCCGTTCGTTTACTCTATGGTGAATGTCGTGACGAATGAAGGTCTTGGAAACATGGTGGGCTTCTGTGCGGTCAGCCCTTCACTCGTGCTGCGGTTGCGGTGAGCATGGTTATAGGCTTGGGACTGCTGCCAGTTCTTGAAATGATCCTCGGACTGCCAAAGTGTAAGTACGACATACGTATCGTCCTTTAAAGGACGAAGCACACGAATGCCGACAAAGCCGGGTTCATCCTCCACTTTGCGCGCACGGTTCTTGAAACGTTCCTCGAAGTCATTCCGTCCATCTTCGGATACGGGTATATTGTTCAGAACGGCATAACCGCCGCCTGTCCAGGAGCCTGCGGCATCGAAGGTTTCATACGCCGCTACGTTGTCATCGGACTCGATGTTCATCAGACGTTCTGTCGATTCAATGGCCAAACGAACCTGTTCCTCGCTGCGCAAAGTCAGATGCGGATATGCAGCAAGTGCATCCGGAATTGGTGAAGGAACCAAATAGATATACATAGAAGATGCCTCCTTATTTACGTACATTCTATATAAGTTTAACTACACTTTTACACGAGAACGTAGAGGACAGAAATAAGCTGGAGAAGCGAAGCGTTCGCCTTTATCCCCGGATGTTTACCTTTGTGAAAATGAATTAAAAAATCTGGGGATAACAGCGATCGGAAGATTGTTCTGTCATCGGAGTGGCAAGTGTAACTTTATCTAGTTCAACTTATACACCCCAACATAGCATATGGGAAAGGACGAGTCCAATCCGCTGATTGGCTGGTTTGAGCACCGCTTTTCGTGATAAAGTATAGTCACTACAAACAGAACGGGTGATCGCATGACAACCGCAATTCGAATATCAGTCAGGCCTTTGGTGGAATATGTGTACCGCAGTGGTAGCATACGTCCAGGGTTCCGCTCGAATGCATCGATGCAGGAGGGAACCCGGATACACCAGCGAGTGCAGAAGGATTACACAGAAGAGGATTTGAAAGAAGTGGTTCTCGAAGTGGAACTGCAGCATGGAGACTTGACCTACGTGGTGGAGGGACGATGTGACGGGCTGATTCGTCTGGATGGTCAGCTGACGGTGGATGAGATCAAATCAACTGCGGGCAATCTGGACGATCTGGGCGATGGGGCCCCCGTACACTGGGCGCAGGCCATGATGTATGCCTATATGTACGCCGTTCAGCATGATGAACCCCGTATGCAGGTACAGCTTACATACGTGCACACCGTGAATAATGAGGAAAGACGGTTTCGGCGGATGCTGGAACGGCAGGAGCTGGAACAGTTTGCAGCAGAGCTGGTCGCTGGTTACGCGCCATACGCAGAGATGATTGTGGCTTATGAAGAGAAGCGCGATATAAGCGTGCGAGAGCTGCCATTCCCTTTTCGCAAATACAGAGAGGGACAGCGCAAGCTGGCAGGAGCCGTATACAAGACCATCCGCGAGGGGCAGGGACTGATGGCGAAAGCGCCAACGGGTATTGGCAAAACGATGTCAGTCCTGTTTCCCACGGTCAAGGCCATTGGTGAAGGAGAAGCCAAACGATTGTTCTATCTGACCGCAAGAACGACGACGCGAGTGGCGGCAGAAGAGGCTTTTGCCCGGATGCAGGCGGAAGGATTGAAGATGCATGTGATCAGTCTGACCGCAAAGGACAAGATCTGTTTCAAGGAAGAGGAAGCCTGTGATACGGGACAGTGTGGCATGTGCGAAGGATATTATGACCGTATTAATGGAGCCGTGCTGGATATGCTGGAACATGAGACGTTAATGACACGCCCGGTTATAGAACAGTACGCACGTAAGCATCGGGTATGTCCGTTTGAATTTTCACTGGATGCTGCGTATGCAGCCGATGCGGTGATCTGCGACTATAACTATATTTTCGATCCGCGTATCTCGCTCAAACGAATGCTGGAGGAGCAGAAGCGCAAGACGGTATTACTGGTCGATGAGGCACATAATCTGGTCGATCGGGGCCGAATGATGTTTTCGGCAGAGCTGGAGAAGGCCGTCTTTCTGGATGTCAAAAGGGAATTCCAAACGCTGGGCAGCAGTGTGACTGCCGCTAAAGCCATCGCGGATCGGACGGGAGCCATCGACAAATACCTGATTACGCTTCGCAAAAATGGTGGGGATGAGGGCAAATTGCTGCAACAGGAGGCGCCAGAGGAACTGATTGAACTGCTGGAGCCTTTTGTCATGGTTGCGGAGCAATGCCTTGTTGAAGGCGGTTCGGCAAATGCCGAGACGGATGAATTGCTGCTGGCAGCCTACTTCACCGCACAGAATTTCCTGCGTATTGCCAAGTTGTACGATGAACGCTTCATTACCTATGCGGAATGTGTACGAAGTGAAGTACGAGTGAAGCTGTTCTGCCTGGATCCATCTGTGCTGCTGCGCCAGACTGCCAAAGGGTTCCGCTCTACCATTCATTTCTCTGCGACATTGTCACCTCTTGGTTATTACCGGGATATGCTAGGTGCGGAGGAAGAGGATTATACCTTGCGTATTGCTTCGCCTTTCCAGCGGGAGCAGCTGGATGTGAGATTGCTGCCATTATCGATTCGCTATCGGGATCGTGAACGTTCCAGACAGCCTATTGCCAATATGCTGCGCCAATTGGTTGCCGAGTGGCCTCATAGCAACCTGCTCGTCTTTTTCCCATCCTATCCTTATATGCGCGAAGTACATGCGACGTATATGGAACAGCCGGGTGAGGCAGAAGTCGTGATGCAGGAGCAGGGCATGAGTGAAGAGGAACGGGAGGCGTTTCTGAACGCGTTCCAGCCACATCCTGAACGAACACGATTGGTATTTGCCGTTATGGGCGGTGTATTTTCCGAAGGTGTGGATCTTCCGGGTGATCGTCTGAACGGAGTGGTGGTGGTGGGGGCCGGACTTCCCCAGATTGGTCTGGAGAACAACGTACTCCGCGATTATTATAGTCGGACAGGGCGCAACGGATTTAATTATGCCTATGTTTTCCCCGGCATGAACAAGGTATTGCAGGCAGGTGGAAGGCTGATACGTACGGAAGAGGACAAGGGCGTACTGGTACTGGTCGACGATCGATTCACCGAGGAACCGTATCGTTCATTGCTGCCAGAGGAATGGCAAGACTACACACGGATTTCACCCCAATAATAATATTTATATGAATTGAACTAAACATTTACACGGGAACGGAGAGGGCAGAAATAACCTGGAGAAGCGAAGCGTTCGCCTTTATCCCCGGATTTTCCCCTTTGAAAAAAGAATACAAAAAATCTGGGGATAACAGCGATCAGAGGGTTGTTCTGTCATCGGAGTGGCAAGTGTAAATATTCTTTAGTTCGATTTATAGCTAAAGAACGATCGCAGACTTTCCGGCTTTCTTTTCTGTCCATGATTGAAGGGTAGGCCGAAAAGGGTATTACTTGGATAGCATACGAACGAACAAGGACGATACAGATGCGTGCCGTGGTCCGCTTCGAAAGCAATCAAGGAGGTCGGTTGGGAATGAAGAGAAATCATACGATGATGCAGTTTTTTGAATGGCACCTGGCCGCAGACGGAAATCACTGGAAACGATTGGCCGAAATGGCGCCAGAACTGAAAGCCAAAGGCATTGACTCCGTGTGGGTGCCTCCGGTGACCAAAGCCGTATCTCCCGAGGATACCGGTTACGGCGTATATGACCTGTACGATCTGGGCGAATTTGACCAGAAAGGCAGCGTGCGCACCAAATACGGTACCAAGCAGGAACTGGTGGATGCGATTGCCGAGTGCCAGAAGAATGGTGTTGCCGTCTATGTGGATCTGGTGATGAACCATAAGGCGGGGGCCGATGAGACGGAAGTTTTCAAGGTGATTGAGGTTGATCCCAATGATCGATTGAAGGAAATCTCCAAACCGTTCGAGATTGAGGGCTGGACCAAATTCACATTTCCGGGCCGCGGGGATCAGTACTCCTCTTTCAAATGGAACGCCGAACACTTCAACGGTACCGACTTTGATGCCAAGGAAGAACGGAGCGGTGTGTTCCGCATTGCGGGGGAGAACAAGAACTGGAATCAAAATGTCGACGATGAGTTCGGCAATTATGATTACCTGATGTTCGCCAATATCGATTACAATCACCCGGATGTCCGGCAGGAAATGCTCCAATGGGGAAAATGGCTCATCGATACGCTGCAATGCAGCGGTTTTCGACTGGATGCGATCAAACATATCAACCACGAATTCATCAAGGAATTCGCTGCTGAGATGATCCGCAAACGCGGGCAGGACTTCTACATTGTAGGTGAGTTCTGGAACTCCAATCTCGATGCATGCCGTGAATTCCTGGATACGGTGGACTATCAGATTGATCTGTTCGATGTGTCCCTGCATTACAAACTTCATGAAGCCTCTCTGGCTGGGCGGGATTTCGATCTTTCCAAGATTTTTGACGATACCCTGGTGCAGACACATCCAACGCATGCTGTAACGTTTGTCGATAACCATGATTCCCAACCGCATGAAGCGCTGGAATCCTGGGTAGGCGATTGGTTCAAGCCGAGCGCATATGCGCTGACGCTGCTGCGTCGTGACGGTTATCCGGTTGTCTTTTACGGTGATTATTACGGCATTGGTGGTCCCGAACCTGTCGAGGGCAAGAAGGACATTCTCGACATTCTGATGTCAGCCCGTTACGACAAAGCTTATGGAGAGCAGGAAGATTACTTCGATCACGCGAACACGATTGGGTGGGTACGCCGCGGGGTGGACGAAATCGAAGGTTCTGGTTGTGCAGTAGTTATCTCGAATGGTGATGATGGTGAGAAAAGAATGTTTGTTGGCGAACACCGTGCTGGCGAAGTCTGGACCGATCTGACGCACAGCTGTGAGGATAGCATTACTATTGAGAAAGACGGATGGGCCACTTTCCATGTATGTGGTGGGGGCGTCTCCGTGTGGGTTCTTCCGGATCAGGGTGAGGAATCTGATGCTCAATAATACGGTGAGGATCATTGATCAGTGAATCTTCATATATAGACAGTTAAACCATCTGAACTGGTGATCATCTGCCAGGCAGGTGGTTTTTTATGTTAGGTGGAGTGAGTTTATTCGTGTTATCCTTATATGGAATAATAAACCAATATAATGATTACTATTAAAATCGGTTCGTGTTCATCTTAGATAGATCATACCGAGGGGGAAATCGGGTGAGGAAATTAGTACACTTGGGGTTGTGGCTGCTTGTAATGGCGGTCTGTCTGGGGGCTTGCAGTTGGGGAACAAACAAAGGGCCAAGGGGAGAACCAAAGCGAACGGATGATTATACGCTGAATACCGAACGAAGAGATTTGACCCAGCGTTTGCTGAAAAATCCAGATTCCTTTCAGGAGCGTTTGCCAGATGATTATAGCTTGACTGCTACTGTTAGAGTTCATCAAGAATCTGATCTGGACCGCATTATATATGAGATTTCTGTTCAAGAGGCCCGGGTACCGATGGTCAATGTAATACAGTCTTTTACACTTGATCCATCCTTGATGAATAGTATTAACGCCACAGAGCTCCTTAACTCCAATACGGGAAATACGCACGAGACGACTCTGGGCCCTGGAAAAGAACCGTTGGGATTAAGTTTACTCAGAGATTATATTTTGAAGCCCAAAGCGGAGATCCATAGCAATAGCATTAAAACGTATCAGGATATATATATATCAAAATTTCCTACGGACCAAATGATCAGCGAACGGAAGATTACATTCATGTGAAAGCCAAACCATCTCCTGAAACTATTGAATATATGAAATCATGGAATGCAGATCAATAAAAAGGCAGCACCCGAAAAGCTCCTTCAAAGGAACCTGAATGGATGCTGCCTCTTTATTTTGGTGATACATATAGTTCGAGTTACGTACTACATTTCCAGTTCAAACGACTCCAGCGTGCCCACTATTCTTAGATCATGTTCTTGGTTGAACTGTGCCCGTTTGTCCGCATCGGCGTATTCATCATGGTAATGCATGAGCACGGTTTTCTGTCTCACTTCGGCAGGCAGTTGTTGCAGATCCTTCAGTGAGGTATGTGATTTGATCACCAGATCATGCATATGACATTCGTGGAAAATGAGCTGTACGTCTGCGGCGGCCTGCTCTACCCGTTCCTGATCGAGCGTGCTATCCGCGCTATAGTAGAAGAAGGGCTTTGCAAGAAGGCCATTGCTGACCATACCCGGCACGTGCTGTGTTCGAAAAGTCTCAAACGTTACGCCCCCTAGCTCAAATGTGCCTCCATCCGGTAAAGGTACGATATCATAATAGTCGCTCATCGTACGCTCCCCATCGGTTGTATAACGCATGCCTGGGGATAAAATGTTCCATAACGGATCAACTAGTTCCTCGTGAATAAACAGGCGTGGCTTGCGGTCGCCCACAATCTGTGAATAATATCCGAGCATCTGTACTCCGTTAATATGATCTTCATGCAGATGGGTAATAAACACATTGTGAATATCCGTCATTGGAAAGCCGTATTCCTTTAATGCTTTTGCATTGGATTCCGGAAAATCAATCACCAGATGTGTATCGCCGAATTCGGCCAGTATACTGTTGTGGTGTTGCTCTACACTGAACATGTCTCCTGTACCGAGAAATGTTATTTTCATCCATTTCATCTCCTTCTATCATCTTCAGATCAGCATCAATTAGATTAAAACCAGTATACCTCGTTCCAGGAAATATGCCTAAATCAACCTTTTGTGATAACGCTATCATTTTATATTGAACTTTGTGGGCAAACAGTGTAGCGTAAAGATTGGGAAGTGAACCCATATGAACGTAAACTCACCTAAAGGGAGCGTGCGAGGCGAATGAAGTCTTTTCTGGATGAACAATTTTTGCTGCACAATGAAACGGCGATCAGGTTATATGAGGACTATGCGAAGGATATGCCGATTATTGACTATCACTGTCACTTGAGTCCACAGGAGATCTACGAGAATAAAACCTTTGGCAATATTACAGAGGCTTGGTTATACGGTGATCACTACAAATGGCGGCTGATGCGCGCAAACGGGATTGAGGAGCAGTACATTACGGGAGGAGAGGGCGTAACCGATTATGATCGTTTTCTGGCGTACGCCAAAACCGTACCGATGATGATTGGTAACCCGCTGTACGCATGGTCTCATTTGGAATTACAGCGTTATTTCGGTGTCTATGAAGTGTTGAATGAGACGAGCGCCCCGGCCATCTGGGAAAAAGTAAATGCGAAGCTGAACAGTGACGGATTCGGTGCACGTAATCTCATTACCAAATCCAATGTTACCGTGGTATGCACGACGGATGATCCATGTGATTCCTTGGAATATCACCTGAAGATTCAGGAGATCGAAGGTTTCGATACCGCTGTACTGCCTTCATTCCGTCCGGATAAAGGATTGGAATTGAACCGTGACACCTTCTCGGAATGGGTAGGCAAGCTGTCGCAGGCAGCCGGAACGGCGATTTCCGATTATGACTCATTCCTCTCGGCCCTAGAGTCCCGGGTAGAGTTCTTCCACTCCGTAGGAGGCCGGGTGTCTGACCATGCACTCGATTATGTACCTTACGGCACGGCCACACGTGAGGAAGCAGCAGCGATTTTTGCCAAGGCTATTGCAGGCGAGAAGGTTAGTCGTGAGGAAGAGGACAAGTACAAGACGGTAACGCTGACTTTCCTCGGCAAGCTGTACGCAGATCGGGGCTGGGTAATGCAGTTCCATATTAATGCGGCCCGCAACAATAACAGCCGTATGTTCGCCCAGCTTGGCCCGGATACCGGTTATGATTCCGTTAATGATACGCCGCTTTCCTCAGCCATGATCGGATTACTCGATGCGCTGGAGCAGCAGCAGGCGCTGCCGAAAACGATCCTGTATTCCTTGAATCCTCGGGACAATGAAGTGCTCGCAGCGATTATCGGCAGCTTCCAGGGCGGCGGCATTCCAGGCAAAATCCAGCTTGGTGCAGCCTGGTGGTTCAACGATACGAAGGACGGCATGCTTGCTCAAATGAAGGCGCTGGCGAATGTAGGTCTAATCAGCCGTTTCGTCGGTATGCTAACCGATTCCCGCAGTTTCCTCTCCTACACACGACATGAGTATTTCCGCCGCCTGGTCTGCAACCTCATCGGTGAATGGGCCGAACAGGGCGAGGTACCACATGATATGGAACTACTTGGACAGATCGTACAGGGCATCGCCTACAACAATGCGAAGGAGTATTTCCCTTTTGCTTCCGCGCTCAAAACTGTTTCTGCTTCACAGTCCTGATTCTTATATTTTGGTTCAAAACCGTGACTTTAAAGTCACGGTTTTTTGGTGTGCATTTGCTATTTGACATTCAACTTTTGCAGGAATATACTTAGTACACCTAATTAATTGATTGGCTATTTAATTGGAATGCTATTTAATAGCTGTCCTATGATGTTGGACGTCTATGGAATGATAATGAAATTAAAGGGGGGACAATAATGACTGGCATAGATCCGGTAGCCCAGAAGCTTTTGTATTCCATAATGCAGTTTAATAAAGGCAAATGGAGGCAACATAAACCACATGGGCGTAATCACAATGAAATTATGGTACTGGGTTGTTTGCTCCACGGCATGCATCCGGGAGAGCGATTGAATTGGCAGGATAATCCTCCTAATTTCAATGACACACTACATTCAAATCATCCAGGACTAAAAGTATCGGAAATTAGTGCTTTGTTGCGTGTGAAATCGCCGACGATTACTCCTGTCATTCGAGGGCTTGAAGACGAAGGGCTGGTTGAACGAACCATGGACCCGGAGGATCGTCGCGCAGTCCGCATCACCATTACCGAAGCAGGTCGTGAAATTATTCGGGCGGCACATCAGGAGCGCATGGAGATATTTAATAAGCTCGTTGAGCATCTGGGTGAGGAAGACAGTCTTCAGTTAGCGGCATTGTTGACCAAGGTGTACACCTTTTTTGATACAAAAGTTTCCCAACAGATGGATGCGTCCACACAAGGAGATGATAAGCCATGATGAAATTGTTTCGCATGCTTAAGCCTTACCGAGTCCCCATTTTCTTCATACTGGGTCTGGTGCTGTTACAGTCGTTAGCTGAACTGTATTTGCCAACCCTGATGGCGGACATCGTTAATGGCGGCATAATAAAAGGAGATGTTCCATACATTTGGCAGATTGGTGGCTGGATGCTGGTGATTGCGATAGCAGGCACGGCTTGTTCCATCACAGCCAGTTACCTTTCATCCCGCACAGCGGGTGGATTTGCCAAACAGCTGCGCAGCAGAGTATTCCGCCATGTGGAGAACTATTCGCTGCAGGAATTTGATAAATTGGGTACAGCTTCACTAATTACCCGAACCACCAATGATATTACGCAGGTACAGAACGTATTAACGATGATGCTGCGCATGATGGTTATGGCTCCGATGATGTGTATCGGTGGTATCTTCATGGCGGTATCCCAGGATGCCAAATTATCGACCATCTTCCTGGTTGTCTTGCCTGTACTGGCTGGAGCCATTGCACTGATTGGTGCGAAAGGTCTACCTTTGTTCAAACAAATTCAGAAAAAACTCGACCGACTCAATCTGGTCCTGCGTGAGCAACTAACTGGGATTCGCGTGGTTCGTTCCTTTAATCGTGGGGAACATGAACGTGCTCGCTTTAATGGAGCCAATACAGATCTGAGAGACGTTTCCATTAAAGTGAATGTGCTCATGGCAACATTAATGCCTGTTATGATGCTGGTTATGAACTTTTCAATGATTGCCATCCTGTATTTCGGTGGACAGCGTATCGACAGCGGGAATATGAATATTGGTTCATTAATTGCCTTTATTCAGTATGCGATGCAAATCATGTTCTCCCTCATTATGGTTTCCATTATCTTTGTCATGATTCCAAGAGCTTCGGCTTCGGCAGAGCGGATCAACGAAGTATTGGATATGCATCCGGATCTCAGCAACCCAGAGCAGCCTCGTGAGATGAAATCGCTGCAAGGCACGATTGAATTCGATAACGTGACATTCCGTTATCCGGGTGCGGAAAATGCTGCGTTGTCAGGCATTTCATTTACGGCACGCCCGGGTGAGACCACAGCGATTATTGGGGGTACGGGCTCAGGTAAATCCACATTGCTCAGTCTCATTCCACGTTTCTATGATGTAACGGAGGGCACTGTACGGGTAAATGGAACAGATGTCCGTGAGCTACGGCAGGAAGATCTGCGGGCCAAAATCGGATTTGTACCACAAAAAGCAATTCTTTTCACCGGAACGATTGCGGAGAATATCCGCCACGGGAAGGATGACGCCACGATGGAGGAGATTGTTCGAGCCGCTCAAACGGCCCAGGCAGAGAACTTCATTACGGAGATGAAAGACGGTTACGACAGCGTCATTGCGCAGGGAGGTAACAATGTATCCGGTGGACAAAAGCAGCGTTTGTCCATTGCACGCGCACTGGTTCGCCGTCCGGAAGTATATATTTTTGACGACAGCTTCTCGGCTCTCGATTTCAAAACCGATGCCAAACTTCGTGCTGCCCTGAAGTCCGAAACGACTGAAGCAGCAGTGCTTATTGTGGCTCAGCGCGTAAGTACGGTTATGGATGCAGATCGCATTCTGGTTATGGATGAGGGACGGATTGTCGGTTCGGGAACACATAAAGAGCTGATGGAGCACAATGAAGTATATCGCGAGATTGTATCCTCCCAGCTGACAGAGGAGGAGATCGCATGAGTGAACGTACAGAACGCAAGTCATCTCGTCCCCCTGGCGGGCCGGGTCATCCCGGAGGCGGAATGGGCATGCGGCCTCCCGTGGAGAAAGCGAAGGATTTCAAAGGTACACTGCGACGCTTGATGCGTTATCTTCAGCCCCACAGCTATCGTTTGCTGGGTGTGCTGGTTGCTGCAATTCTAAGTACCGTGTTCAGCATTATCAGCCCAAAGGTTATGGCAGAAGGTACGGATATTCTCAGCAAAGGCGCTATTGCCATCCTTCAGGGTGTACAGGGGGCCGGCATTGATTTTCCTGCCTTGATGAAAGTATTGTATCTGCTTGGGGGACTCTATCTGTTTAGTGCAGCTTTCATGTACATTCAGCAATATCTGATGGCTGGTGTTGCTCAGCGAGTTGTGTATGACATGCGTGAGCAGATCAGTGCCAAGGTTGGACGTCTGCCGCTGAAATATTTTGACTCCCGTACCCACGGGGAAACATTAAGTCGGGCGACAAACGATGTGGACAACATCAGTAATACGCTCCAGCAAAGTTTGGCGCAGTTCATTACGTCTGTAGTCACCATTGTCGGGGTTATCATCATGATGTTGACCATTAGTCCATGGATGACCCTGATAACCATTTTGACACTGCCATTAAGTGTAGTTGTTGTTATTCTGGTGGCATCCCGTTCGCAAAAACACTTTGCAGGCCAGCAGAAATCACTTGGTGAATTGAATGGCCATGTCGAGGAAATGTACACCGGACATAAGGTGGTCAAAGCCTTTGGACGGGAAGAACATTCGGTAGAGCAGTTCGAAAAAGTGAACGAAGAGCTGTATGAATCCGGTTGGAAAGCCCAGTTTATCTCAGGGATTATTATGCCACTGATGACGTTTGTAGGTAACCTTGGTTATGTGCTGATTTGTGTGGTCGGTGGGATCTTTGTTACACGTGGTGCCATCTCCATCGGGGATATCCTTGCATTCACACAGTACTCCCGTCAGTTCACTCAGCCAATTAACCAGATTGCCAACATCTCGAATATCATTCAGTCCACCATCGCTTCGGCGGAGCGGGTATTTGAATTGCTGGATGAAGAGGAAGAGGTTCCAGAATCTTCAAAACCAGTACAATTGCAGTATCCACAGGGTGCCGTTGCATTCCATGGTGTGAATTTTGGATATAAAGCGGATGAGTTACTCATTCAAAATATGAATATTGATGTAAAACCGGGACAGACAGTGGCCATTGTCGGGCCGACTGGAGCGGGTAAAACAACGCTGATCAACCTCCTGATGCGTTTCTACGAAATTCAGGACGGCCAAATTACAATTGACGGTGTTAATATCGTGGACATGGAGCGCGGCAAGCTGCGCAGCCTGTTTGGGATGGTGCTTCAGGACACATGGCTGTTCAACGGAACGATTCGTGACAACATCGCCTATGGCCGAGAAGGCGCAACGGAAGAAGAAGTCATCAAGGCAGCCGATGCGGCCCATGCTGATCACTTCATTCGTACTTTGCCTGATGGATATGATACGGTGCTGAATGAAGAAGCATCGAACATTTCACAGGGGCAGAAACAATTGCTGACTATTGCGAGAGCAATTCTGGCGAATCCGGCCATTCTGATTCTCGATGAAGCGACGAGCAGTGTCGATACACGGACCGAAGTATTCATCCAGAAAGCGATGAATGATCTGATGAAGGATCGCACCAGCTTTGTCATTGCCCACAGATTGTCCACCATTCGCGGAGCCGACCTGATTCTTGTCATGGATCATGGTAACGTGATTGAGCAGGGTAATCATGAGGAACTGATGGAGAAACAAGGCTTCTATGCTGATCTGTACAACAGTCAGTTTACGGAGCAACAGCCACAGGCGATCTGATCCTAGATGGCGTTAACATAATAGCCGGGTTCACCCTTAGGTGAACCCGGCTATTTGTTTGCTACCGCGGAAAGTCCCACGATATAATTTCTTCTTTCTTTAGTCCTTTTTCGAATCTTCTGGAGCTTTACCTTCGTTGTCCCCGGATGACGTCTTCACCTCCAGCTTTGGATCTTCGTCTGCTTCCTCAAGCGCAGAAGGTGCCGGCTCGCCCGGTAGCAATTCACGCTGCTCGATCATACGTTTCACGACCTCATAACAGTCCTCAACATGTTTGTTGCCGACATACCGCATGGCTGTAAAGCTGAGCGCGGCAGCCAGTCCTTGACCTGCAAAAGGTACAAATTTGGCGACTGATTTGGTAGCTACGCGTACTCCGACCCTTTTTAGCACGACTACTACCAGTTCTTTGGTTACCATACGTCCAATGACTTTACTTCCGATGGACATGACGAATCCGTAGATCATGGATTTGGTCTCAGGGTCCAACCCGTCGAGCTGTTTTTGCGATAATCCGAATTTATTGTTAATGGCAGGCAGTAGCTGCATGAGCATTCCCACATCAGCCAGGACGTCTGTACCTGGAAGAGGAACGAGTGTTGTACCAGCGGAAGCGGTGGCTCTCTTTTTGACCATGGTGCGGCATTCCTTGCGAACTTGCTCTAATTGTTCCAACGTTGCTGGAATCATCGGGAATCCCTCCATTCGTATATGGTATAGATATAACCGTTTTGACTCGTTTTGAATGGTGTTTTCTACAGTAGAAATTGGTGACCTTAGCATTGAGTGTAAAGTAACCTTTTTTCTCAACCGTACGTCTAGTAAAAAAAGGGAATCAGTAAATTGCTATGACGGGTATCTGAGTATTACGGATGAGGGGGGATTACGATGCATGCACGGTTAGGAGTACTACTGTTATTATGCTGTATAAGTGGGCTGATCATGACGAGCTGTTCAGCAAAGGGGGACTCGAACAAGATGCAATTCAATTCGAATCAGGAGCTGTCCGAGTCAGAACGAAAAGCTGCTCTGAAAGAGATCGAACCTGAAACAATCCAATCCATGAACACCATGGGACTGCACATCCTTCAACAGATGGGCGCAAAAGAGAAGACTGATGGGAATAATCTGCTCATCTCTCCTTATAGCATTGCGGCAGCGATTGGCATGGCATATAACGGCAGCGTAGGTGAGACTAGGCGAGAGATGGCAGAGGTCATGGGCTGGTCGGGGCTAGAAATGGAACGAGTAAATGCTTCTCAAGCGGCTTTGCAGCAGTTGTTGACCCATCCGGGAAAAGGAATACAGATCGGTATTGCGAACTCCATGTGGGTGAAGGACCGAATTCCGGTAGAGGAAACGTACCAAACAGCCGTACAGCAAACGTATGAAGCCGAAATCAGGACACTCAATGGACAACCAGCACAAGCAAAGGAAGAGATCAATCAATGGGTGAAGCAGCACACCGAAGGTATGATTCCAAACTTGATGCAGGAGCCACCTGCAAAGGAAACCCTGATGATTCTTGTGAATGCCATTGCATTTGATGGAAACTGGATGGCTGAGTTTGACCCGGAGTACACGACGGATGATGAGTTTAAGCTGGCAAATGGAAAGGCATTATCTGTGCGGATGATGCATCAGACAAAGCAGTTCCAATACTCGGAGAATGAGGATTGGCAGGCGGTGAGGCTGCCTTACGGAGATGGCCAGATGCATCTGCTTGTCGTTTTGCCACGAGAGGGGCGTACGCTGGATGAGGTTCAGCAGCAGTTGCTGGATGACCCAAAACGGCTTGATCGTGGCTCCGAATATAGCCTAGTTGAGCTGTCCTTGCCACGTTTTCGTGCGGAGTATGGCATGAACCTGAAAGAGACGTTGCAGCAGATGGGGATGGAAATGGCCTTTGATCCGTATGCTGCCAATTTCACGGAAATGATGTCTCCCGGGCCGAACTTGCAAGCATTCATTGGTCAGGTACTGCATCGTGCCGTGATGGAAGTGAGCGAGCAAGGGACTGTAGCGGCAGCTTCAACGCTGGTAGAGATGCAGGCTGGAAGTGCTCCACCAACTGATCCAATCAAGATGGAGGTTAATCGTCCATTTATGGTTGCTGTAGTGCATAAATCCACTGGAGCATGGTTATTTGCCGGGAACGTAAACCAACCGGATGAGATTCCCTCCCGGTAGCACGTAGTCTTCGTTATCCAAGTATGCTGACATGCCGCTCTCGGAATTCATTCTCCAGCATGCTCATCTGAATGGAATCGTGATATTGATGATTGTAATACAAGGCATCTCGCCGTAAACCTTCACGTTGAAATCCTAGTTTCTCATATGTACGAATCGCACGTTGATTGAAGGCATACACTTCAAGCTCGATTCGGTGCAGATTGCAGATACCGAAGCCGTAGTCCAGCATAAGCAGCAATGCCTCGCTGCCATATCCTTTTCCTTGATGCTCTGTATGATCAATGGCGATTCGGATGTGCGCACTGCGATTTTTGGTATGCATATCCATCAGGGCAATCTCTCCGATGACCTGGTCATTCTCCTGCAAGGCAATCAGCAGCATCAGGCGTGAGTCATCCTGGGCCGCGTTTTCGATGTAACGTTCTACTTGGGTACGGGTGAAGCTGTTTTGTGTTCCAGTAAGTCTGCGCATCTCGGCGTCAAACAATCCGGGGAAATAGGTATCAATATCAGTCGATTCAAATGGACGCAGATAGATGCGCTTCGTTTCCAACAGACGTGGGATGCGTGCGGATGGTGTTGGTTGGGACATGGTTTACTCCTCCTATGGGTTCAAATCGTCATGCAGGACTGATTGAGCTGGTATCGCGGCATTGGCAAAAGCATGGAGAGATCTTTACGCCTTGTGAGCGGCTCCACCCAAAAATAAAGCTACCAGCTCATGTGCCAGATCGGCAATCGTTGCATGCATGTCGCGCACGCCTTCGCGGTTTGCCAGCATCAGCAAGGACGTAAACGCATGGGCAAGCAGCATCGGATTGGCAGATCGCAAATAACCGTTGTCCATCTCCCGCTTAAAGTGGGTGGCGAGGACTTCATAGATGCGGACCTCGGCTTCACGGATCTGGGCCAGCTGATCTGCATCCAGATAGGTATTGGCTTCACGCATCATGGTCTCGGTATCGACGTGGGATTGTTGCATCCGTCCTTCCGCAACTTTCTCCAACCGCTCTTGCAATGTACCTGGTGCATCCATACGAAGAGCTGTCTGCTGCATGCCCATGGCCATCATACTGGTGATGGCGACGGTGAACAGCTGCGGTTTGCTGGAAAAATGATAATAGATCGATGCCTTGGTCACGCCGCATAGCGAGGCAATTTGCTGGAGAGAGACGGGCTCATACCCGTATTCCATAAATAGCCGCGAGGCGGTCATTAGTATTTTCGACTGGGCTGATGCCTGATCGGCACCGGCTTTGGGCCTGCCCGGCGAGCGGGGAGGGTTCGTTTTTTTGCTCATGGTTGCATACCTCTTTACCTATTCATGTTGGCTGTACAAAAGTGTTCACAAAATTAGTATTTGCAATATTAACCTTCCGGTATATATAATTAAGTCAATTATACTATGACCCGTGGTTCATTTCTATATTTATCACATAAAAACGGCTTCATAGAACCAAAATAGGGAGATGAAGAGACAATGCAAGAAGGTTCGGGCTACGGCCGCTGGGTTGCCGGCAAACGAAGCAAATGGATTACACTGTTGGTATGGATCATCATCGCGGTTGTTCTTGGTGTGGTGTGGCCTGCTGTTGGTGACCGTGAAACCAATAACGCGCAGGATCTGAGTGATTCCAAGCCCTCGGTGCAGGCGGCAGCAGTTGCCCAGAAAGAATTTCCCGGCGGCGAAGGTGTTCCCGCTCTTATCGTATGGCGTCAAGCCGGCGGGCTGACGGATGAACAGATTAAGAACATTCAGGCGTTAACGGAGCGACTGGATCAAGATCCGGTGGAGCAGCAGCAATCTGTGGTGCCACTATATCAGTTGCCGCCAGAGGCTCTGAAAGGTCAGCTTTCGGAAGACGGAAGCACCTTGGTTATGCCGCTCTTTTTCAATCAGGAAGCTGATTCGTCACAGTTGAAAGAGGGCATTGAAGCGCTGGAGCAGAAAACGAAAGATATTTTTGGCTCCGATCCATTTGATGTTGCCATCGATGATGCCAGCGCACTAAGTGCACGGGTTACAGGTCCGGTGGGGATATCGATTGATGCAAGTGGATTATTCTCATCTGCGGATGTATCTCTGCTGATTGCAACAGTTGTGCTGGTACTCGTGCTGTTGCTGTTGATCTACCGTTCGCCCGTACTGGCGATTATCCCGATTATTGCAGTTGGGTTCGCTTATATGGTCACCAGTCCGATTCTCGGATTTATGGCGGATCAGGGCTGGATTACAGTGGACGCGCAGTCCATCTCTATTATGACGGTGCTGTTGTTCGGTGCAGGAACGGACTATTGCCTGTTCATGATCTCCAGATTCCGTCAAGTTCTCTATCATGAGCCGGATAAAAAGAAAGCACTCTTCCAGGCGATTACCGGATCGTCCGGTGCGATTGCCATGAGTGGATTTACAGTTGTTGCAGCACTGCTTGTACTGCTGTTCGCAGAATATGGTGCCTATCACCGTTTTGCCGTACCATTCAGTTTATCCATTTTCATCATGTTTATTGCGAGCCTGACGCTGGTTCCGGCTTTGCTCGCGATCTTCGGTCGGGGTTCATTCTACCCGTTTGTACCGCGTACGCATGATATGGAAGTAGAACGTGCGAAGAAAAAAGGCAAACCAGCGCCTGCTCCGCGTAAAATCAAGGAAAGCTGGATTGGCCGTACAGTAGTAACCAAACCGTGGACAGTACTGGCGATTACACTGGTGTTGTTGGGTGGACTGGCTGCTTTCTCTAGCCAAATTAAATTCACGTATGACTTGCTATCATCCTTCCCGGAGAATGTTGCTTCTCGTGAAGGTTTCAAAGTCATTGGAGAACAGTTCTCGGAAGGTGAACTCGCTCCGGCGAAAGTGATTATCGATACAGAAGGCAGCCAGACAGATCTGAAACAACGCCTGGAATCGCTGGATTACGTAAGCAAGGTAGGTGAAGCGCAACAGGGTGCTGAGAATGCAAACATCACCGCTTACGATGTGGAATTCAATCTGAATCCATACTCTATGGAGGCGATGCAGCATATCCCGGATCTGCGGGCAACGGCTGAACAGGCATTGAAAGATGCTGGAATAACAAGCGTGGACAGCCATGTCTGGATCGACGGTCAGACGGCTGAGCAGTATGATATCGAAGTCACTGGAGAGCGGGATGCCAGCATCATTATTCCAGTGGTGATCGGAATGATCACATTGCTGCTGCTGTTATACCTGCGTTCCGTCGTAGCGACGGCGTATCTGATCGCGACAGTAGTACTATCCTACTTCTCTGCATTGGGCCTGGGTTGGCTCATTATTCACTATGGATTGGGAGCAGACGCCATTCAGGGAGCGATTCCGCTGTATTCCTTCGTATTCCTTGTGGCGCTGGGTGAGGACTACAACATCTTCATGATCTCAAGCATCTGGCAAAAACGCAAAACGATGCCACTTCGCCAAGCGATCAAGGAAGGTGTGGGTGAAACCGGATCTGTTATTACTTCCGCAGGTCTGATTCTCGCAGGTACGTTTGCCGTGCTGGCAACACTGCCTATACAGGTGCTGGTGCAGTTCGGTATTATCACGGCTGCGGGTGTCTTGCTCGATACGTTCCTTGTTCGACCGTTCATGGTGCCAGCCATTACAACGTTGCTGGGCAAATGGGCTTTCTGGCCAGGCAAGTATGTGCCTGTTGCAGAGAAAGCCAAAGAGAAACAAAAACAATCCATGTAATCGATGGATAGATTCAGACAAGGACAGTGGGGCCTCTAGCCCACTGTCCTTGTTTTTTTTCATTTTCCTATTGGAGTGCAGGCTGCTTCGGGCAAATGCTGAGATGGAATGGGGGAACTGTAAAATATCAGCAGAAACAGAACTGGTCGCTATTTTCTTTGTGCGAGGAAGGTTTACGTGGCCAAGGGTTTTGGGACATAATAGAGGTAACGTCAGCCACAGGCAGACGGACGGGATGAACATCAATGGGACAACCAGGGGGAAGGATGAAAACAAGCATGACGAACCAACTTAATGTGTACTTTAACCATGACGGCGGCGTGGATGACCTCGTATCGCTGTTCATGCTTCTGCAAATGGACAATGTAAATGTAACCGGTGTATCGGTTATTCCGGCAGATGGATATCTGGAGCCAGCTACAGATGCCAGCCGTAAAATTATCGATCGCTTCGGCACATATTCCGTAGAGGTAGCGAAATCCAACTCCAGAGGGAAGAATCCGTTTCCTGCGGCGTGGAGATTGCACTCCTTCTATGTAGATGCACTTCCAGTACTGAACGAGTCCGGCAAAATGGAAGCTCCTTTGTCTGCCGTTCCGGCTCACCAGCATCTGATTGAGAAAGTGCGCAACACCGAAGGCAAAACGCTGCTCCTGTTCACAGGACCGCTGACTGACCTCGCGCGTGCACTGGACGAAGCACCAGACATTGAAGAGAAAATTGACAAGCTTGTATGGATGGGTGGAACGTTCGAAAGAGGGAACGTTGAAGAGCCTGAGCATGATGGTACAGCAGAATGGAACGTATTCTGGGACCCGGAAGCGGCTTACCGTGTATGGCAGAGCGGTATCCAGATTGATCTGGTAGCCCTGGAAAGCACAAACAAAGTACCTCTGACACCTGCTGTACGTAACCGTTGGGCTGCAGAGCGCCGCTTTGAAGGCGTTGACTTCCTGGGTAACTGTTACGCAGGATGTCCGCCGCTGGTATACAGTGAAACGAATTCCACGTACTATCTGTGGGATGTGTTGACTACGGCTTCCGTTGGACGTGAGGACATCGTGAAGAAGAAAACGGTGAACTGTATTGTTATTCCGGATGGTCCAAGCCAAGGCCGTACGGTGGAACAAGCAGACGGACGTCCAGTACAACTCGTGTATGATACCGATCCAGAAGCGTTCTTCACATACATGACGGATTTGGGCAAAAAAGCTGCTCCGCAGCGTTATTAATTCAGGCAGCCGCGAGGCCAGCCTCCATTAAAGGTAGAACAATAAAAAGCCGCAGGCAGAGTGAACAGGAATGGGGTAGACCCCATGTTTCCGTTCCCTGCCTTGCGGCTTTTTTGTATTCATCTGGTGGGCTCCCATGGATTGCCCACCTGCAATCCGATTTATATTTTGAATCGGCTTATCAACCCGTTCAATTCACTAGACAACACACGAAGGGATTCCGCGGACGTACTCATCTCATCCATCGATTGAAGCTGCCCGTCAGTTGCAGCCGAAACCTCCTGAATGCTGGAAGAGGACTTGCGCGAGATATGTTCCATATCCTCAACGGAAGCAGATACTTCTTCGGCACTCGCGGAGAGCTGTTCGGAAGCGGCGGACACTTCGTGCAGACGTTCATTCATCGTCTCAATGCCGGAATGAATAGACGTGAATGAACGTCCTGCTTCCTGAACAACAGCAAGACCGGCTTGAACTTCTGAGGTACTGGCCGACATATGCGAAGATAAAACGGCAGTCTGTCTCGTCATTTCTGCGATCAGTTCAGTCACATGCTGGGACGATTGCTCTGATTCTCCCGCAAGCTTCCGAACCTCGGAAGCAACAACGGCGAATCCGCTGCCATGTTCCCCGGCCCGAGCAGCTTCAATGCTTGCATTTAATGCCAGCAGACTGGTCTGAGAAGCGATGCCCTTCATCATGTGGGCTACCGATTCAATTTTGCTGGAGTATTGCGCAAGCTGGGAGGTAGATGCTTCCATCTGGGCGTTGGCCTGATGAATCTTGTCCATGCGGTCGATCGCGGTGTTGATGTTGGTCTGGCCCTGTATCGCGTTATGGGTCGTCTCCTCGGATACATCAGCCACCATGGAAGATGAATTCGCAATATGCTGCATGCTGCGTGTAATTTCCTCCATCGCTACAGTAACTTCCCCCGCGCGTGCAACCTGCTCCGCAGCCCCTTTGGCTGTGTGGTCTGTGTGCTCGGCAATGCGCTGGCTGGCTTCCGCTGTCGCCTGCGAGTGTCTGGATACCCCTTCGGCTGCTTGCAGCAGGGAATCGGAGCTTTTGCGGATGCCTGTCATGACATCTCTTGTATCCGTGACCAGATGTTTGAACTCCGAAGCCAGTTGTCCGACCTCATCCTTCCGTCCAAGCTCGACATCGACGGTCAGATCACCCTTGCCTACCTCAGCAATGATCTTCTTCAGTTTCACCAGAGGACGGGTCAAATAATGAGCAAATCCATAGACCAGCAGCACGCTGAGTAATACGATGGCAAGGGCAGTCCAGATCATGGTCATCCGATTGCGTGTCATCAGCTCGTAGACGGCGGTGGAGTCGAGGTCGGCGCCAACCAGACCAAGCAGTTCCCCATTAGCCCCGTGAATTGGTACATAGGCTGTAATCGTTGCGCCGTACTCATCCTGGGTCAGATCGCCCCGGAAAGGTTCGTTTTGTGCAAAGGCTTGCAGCATTCCCACATAGTGGTTCTCTTCTGGGGACCCGTAGGGAGAGAAATCATCCTCTTCCACATCCGGAGCAGCGCCATCCACCACGTAATAATACGATGCGGCTCCGTTATCTTCACGCTTACCAAGCGTGTATAGATACTTCAATCCATTGGACTGGCGAAGCTGGCTGAGTTGTTCGCGCAATGTATCGTAATACTCGGTTTGATCCTGTCCTGTACTAAGTGGCGCATACAGGGAGGTGTCGATGGATTGCGCTGCTCGTTCGGCAACAGCCTGTGCCTGCATGCCCATCGATTGTTCAACCAGCTGTGCAGATGAGCGATACATGGTAATGCCAAGAACGGCTCCTGCCGCCAGCATCAGACAGGAAAAAAATAAAAAGATACGCATAAACAAACTGTTCATTAGTAGAAATGTTCCCCCTTGATATGTAGGACTATGAATTCTTATATTGAAGTTGGATGAATCGTCTTATTGGGAATGAGTTTCCTACTTTGCTAATGTACATATATGTATTTCATTTCTATTTAAAATATCGGCATCTGCATGATAAAGAATTAGCCCCCGGATCAAGTAGATCCAGGAGCTTATCTTGTTTGAAACGTATAAATGGATATCTCATCTCTTGGACTCCCCATGATTGCAGGAACCATTTGCTGCTGTTACTACAAAGAGGGCATTACATCGTCCCGCCACCCTGGCGGATGGAGGCAGGGATCTTCTCAGGTCCCTGATTAATATATTTATTAATAAAAGTGCCTACTTTGGCATCATCGAATTGGTCCAGCTTCATCGTTTTGGTCCATGCCGTTACGACGACTTCACTACCCTCGGGGATGTCCTTGTTCGGTACAGCGAGAATACCTGATCCAGCTTTGCGGAACTTGGCAAGGTATTTCAGATGCTCCTTCAGCTCATCACTTGCATTCTCACGGTAATAAATGATGATATCCCCATGCTCTAGATTATGTACTAGATATGGATAGCCGGGGAAATCGGTGTAGAATCCAAATTTGATATCATGCGGGTTATGAGGCCCCGATGTCGGGATGGTCATCTCATATTGAATCGGCCCTTCCGTATGATCGGCTCCGTAGTATTTATCGTCAGTCACTTCGATCGCAGCACCGGCATTCAGATCCGCAACGTCATACTTGGTAAATGCGCTCTGCATGAAGAAAAGAACAAACGCAATAATCGACACCCCCAGTAGGGCATGAGCAGCCAGGCGGATGGATCGGGTTTTCTTTTTAATCACAGCTCGTTCATTCTTCTTCATATGTGCCAGTACAGACTTCTGGGTGCGTGCAGACCAGATATAAGCTGCGATGGAGAGCAATAGAAAGGCTGCCCCAATGATAAGCCAAAGATAGGATGTCCCTGCCTCGTACTCCATTTGCATATGATTCATATTCATGTCCATATCAATTCCTCTACCCTTCTTAATAAAATGAATGATCACAACCATACACTACATAATGTAGTGTTGATGGCAATGGTACAGGTTCCATTTAAGCATGGAGTGTTTCTCACCTCATATCCTTACGTAAAAAAGGACATACCTTTCACACTACACATTATAGTGTATGGAACGCAACGAGTGCAATCTGCTGACGTTGAAAACAAAAGAAGACCCTCCTCGCATAAGCAGGGAGAGCCTTCGTAAGAGCTTTTGAACTAGATACTACATACGACCGTATGGAGAAAACATGAAACTAATCAATCCAATGATTGTAGTGCCCAGAAAGCGAGATAGAATAAAAAACAATACAACATTGGCAATCAACACGCTGTACATGCTATCGATGGCTGCCTTCGTACGATTCAGCGGATACTGGAACAGCACCGTGTTAAGAGATACAAAGATAATCAAATACGAGACAACGAGGAAGAAGATAGCGATGGAATACGAGATAACAATAAACAGATTCGCCAGAACGAGCGACGCTACAGCGGGAACTAGTAATGATCCAAACTGGGCAACCAGCGTTTTGGGGCGAAACGTTATTTTCTCAATCTTCAGTATGGCATACATCAATGCGATCGCAACGATCAAGGAAATGGCGGTGAACAATAGCGGTCTGATAAACCCGCCAATGAACAATCCGTCCATATCCATCCGGCCGAATGTAATCAAAAAGTATGTAGAGGATAGGATCGCAATCAGAGCCATCGTGATCCAGCCGTTAAGAGAGTGCTGTTCACCAACGGTTTTCATGGTTTGATAAGGACGAGTGAGCACACTAAGGAAATAGGATAGATACTGTTTGCTTACTTCTTTGGCTTGCTGAACTTTCTCATTTTGTACGATGTTATTCCACTGATTGGTGTTTTTGTCTCCTGAAGATGAAGCGTCCTCTGTGCTGGAAGAGTCGGATACATGTTGTACAGGTCTGGGAGCAGAAGGTGTGTTGGGAGAAATGGGAGCGTGAGAAGGTGTCGCCTGTGTGCTCGACCAACGGGTATATTCAGGTTCGGCAGCAGCGGATTGTTGCTCCTGAGCGGAATCTGCAGTAGGGGAGGAAGGGATTAGATTAGCGCCGCACCTCTCGCAAAAACTGGCATTTCCATTTTCATGATTACATACTGGGCATTTCATGGCATGAGCCTCCAATTTGATAAATTAAAGTAATCTAGACATTTTGTCTCATTTTAACGGCTGATGACGAAGTTTGTCTATGTTTTCAAGGGAATTAATACCCGGTATTTTCCACCTGAGTATATGATTAAACCGGTCCCCTTATTTTCATATTGACATAAGTATGCGCCGGAATTATGATGTCATTACCGAAATTGATAATCATTATCATTAAATGAACGTTAATCCAAGGGTTTGTACTCATCGACATATTAATCGCACGAGTATAGACAAATCAGTCTAACCAATAGGGAGTGTATCGTGTTGAAAAAAATATTGGCATTGCCGGCTGTTGTGCTGGCAACTTCGGTTTTACTCGCCGCTTGCGGCAATAATGAAGCGGCTTCGGACAAGCAGGCAGAAACACCTGTTGCTCAAAGCGAAAACCAAACTTCCACAGAAACCACGGATGTAGCAGATCAGGAAGCGACCGGGAGCGATTATACAACCGCAGTGGATGGCTATCGCGCGTTTGCAATTGAGCAGATCGATGAATTCGTGAAGCAAACGGAGAAGTTCTCGGATGCCGTGAAAGCTGGTGATCTGGAGACTGCCAAATCATTATATGCACCAGCTCGTATGTATTATGAACGCATTGAACCGGTAGCCGAAGCACTTGGCGATCTTGACCCGAATATCGATGCACGTGACGGAGATGTGGAGGCTGCCGACTGGCGCGGATTCCACCGGATTGAGAAATCACTTTGGGAAGACAAGACGACCGAAGGCATGACTGACTTTGCGGATACATTGTTAAGTGATGCGAAGCTCCTGCGTGCTAAAGTCGAGACGATGGATATCGATGCGAGTCTGATGGTAACGGGTGCGGTAGAACTTCTGAATGAGGTTTCCTCCAGCAAGGTAACCGGTGAAGAAGAACGTTATTCCCATACGGATTTGTATGATTTTGCAGCGAATGTAGAGGGAGCACGCGAGATTTATAACCTGCTCAAGGATGATCTGGCTGCCAAAGACAAGGATCTGAATCAGCAAATTGCGGACCGATTCGATGCGCTGGAGAAAGAGCTTGCTCCATTCAAGGATGGAGACGGGTACGTTTCCTATGAGAAGCTGAAGGATGAAGACGTGAAGAAGCTGAGTCAGAACCTGGATGCATTGGCTGAGCCACTGTCGAACATGGGACAAGTACTGGGAGTGTAGAACAATGACTGAGCAGAAAAAGGATTCGCTGAAAAAGCCGTTGTCACGGCGTGAAATGCTGAAGCTGACCGGCGTGGCCGGATTGGGTCTGCTCTTGGGCGGAGGCGGTACCAGCGGACTAATGGCGCTGGGCCGCAAAAGCAGTCCGGCGGTAGTGAAAGAGGCCGCGCCAGACAAGGGCCTGCCCTTCTATGGCAAGCATCAGGCAGGCATCACCACCCCGGCTCAGGATTTCATCTGCTTCGCCGCCTTTGATGTGACGGCGGGAAGTGCGGATGATCTCCGCCGACTGTTCAAGAACTGGACGGCGGCTGCCGCTGCC
>NZ_LGRP01000054.1:0-20458 GCF_001636635.1 Paenibacillus sp. O199 | reverse complement strand
GACAGGCCCGCAGCATAGCTGAGGCCAGTGCGCCGAACCTGAGCGACCGTGGCGATGCCGCGGTCGCCGGACCCCCAGCAGCAGCCGCGCAGCCTGCCGCTGCTGCAAAGCCCGCCCCCGGCCAAGCGCCGGGCACGGCCATGGAGGCTGCGCCTCCTGCACCCGTGCGCCAGCCAGGCTCGCCCGGGTCGAAGCCGCGCCCGGCACGCAAGGAGCGTGCGCCTAAGGCAGGCGGCGAAGACGCAGCCCGTGCCGGATCATCCGGGCAGCGGGCGCCTGCACATTCCAGCCGCAGTCACGGGGCTGGAACGGAAAGCCGTCCTCGCCGTCATACTCCGGCGGTGCCTGTAGCGATTGATCCGGATGATCCGTCATCGCTTCGGACGAATCGGCAGGGCATGGTGCGCATGCGTGGCAAGACGGACAAAGGGCGGCGCTGGCATCAGGAAGTGGATATGGAGCTGGCGGTCACGTTGGTCAAGGAAAAAGCCGCTGTTGTGGTTAATCGGTACACGATCCGTCGATTGTTTAGCAACAAGGATTTCAAACGGTTTATTTTGACCCGTGATAACTATACCTGCTACTTCTGTGGATCGTATGGAGACACGATTGACCATCTTCTGCCACGAGCTAAAGGTGGGCATACCACCCCACTTAACTGTGTCTGCGCCTGCAATCTGTGCAACCAGTCCAAAGCAGCGATGGATGCCGAAGAATTCATGCGTTCCGGTATTCCCGAGTGGAATGCTGAGCATCAGGAAGAGCTGAATGAATTGGCAATGCAGGAAGCTCAGCTAGAATAAACGGTTTATGCGAAATACAAATACTTCCCCAAGCTTGTTCACCATGGGTTTCAAGCGGGGTATCCGATATAGAGAGCACACCAAGACTGAACGGGTCAGGGTGTGCTTTTTTGTTTTTTAGCTTCGCTGGTGAAATTTCTTCAAATTGACAACGGTACAGCGCTCATATGTACGTTATACTGGGGAGAAGTGAGTCGTGAAACTTCACATCGGTTTACCAGATGTATTTTATAATGGGCACCACATCTTTAGTAAATTTGAACTGTATAGATTGGAGGGAAGCAGATGAACCCGGCATCTTTGGACATCATGTCCTATATTACGGAAGAGAATATTCGTTTTTGGCTGGAGAAGTTTCGCTCCCTGGGCCCTTTACCGGCAATTTTGCTTACCTTTATGAAATCGTTCGTGCCCCCGCTGCCTACACTGCTCATTGTTGGGGTTAACGGAGCGGTGTACGGGCTATGGGCAGGATTTTTATATTCATGGATCGGGATGGTACTCGGCTGTACCGTTACGTTCCTGATTGTACGGGAGATTGGGAAGTCGGCTTTTGTGGAACGTTGGGCTAATAAACCCCGTGTGCAGCGCAGCATGGTATGGATTCGGCGGAATGCATTCAGTTATGTGTTTTTGTTGAGTATTTTTCCGGTTGGTCCGTTCGTCATTATTAATGTAGCGGCAGGTATTGCGCGGATGAGATTAATGTCCTTCCTGCTTGCGGTGAGTTTTGGTAAAGCCATTATGATCTTCTGTGTGACGTATATCGGTTCCAATGTAGCTCAGTTTATGGAGCACCCTGTGCGATGGGGCGGCGTGTTGTTGTTTATCGCGGTATCCCTTTGGGCAAGTCGGAAGCTGGAGCGGCATTTTACCCGTTCGTCATCCAATCGTGAGGAAATGAATGATCTGAGTCACTCCTCTGGAAAGTCTATTTCGTCGTAAACTTACGATGATACAAATACGTACGTTCGATTTTGTATGGTTTAGTCGCAGATAACCATCGGTTTAGACTGTTTGGAGGGGGATAAACATGATTGACAATATCTTTGATTTTGATCAGGAGCTGTACCGTATGGATGAGGACGAGCTGCGTTCGTTATTGCGTACGCTCTATCTCAGCGCAGATATGGCAGTCAGTGATCAGTCAGCGGAAGAACATTCTGTTCATTTTGCAACGAAAATACAGTCGATATTTAAGACATTGGATGAGAATCGGAACCGGGAGAAAGCGGAGCAACAGGCATTAAAGGCACAGATACCACGTGAAATTCATATAGCGATTGGTGAATCGCCACTAGGTAGCATTAAGGTTGCGATGGGCAAGGTTCCAGGTCGCTCGGAGCGGCGGTTTTTCTCTATGAATGACTACTATGCCATCGGTCCATTGGGCGATCTGACGAACAAGGCGGATTTACACCGCAGGCACCTCTGGCTACTTGAGAAACTTTATTTGGGTGAGCATGGAAGTTATGCCGTCCAAGGCATGGATAAGCTGCTTCAATTAAACAACATGTTGAGTTCAATTGATGAAGATACGCGAATCACCATTTGGTATGCGAATAATGCTCATGAGAGAACGGGGCTTTTATATGCCATGCATTTGCTACGTAAAAGGCTGGGGCCTATCTATTTAATCGATACCGGTGCATTATATCAGGAATTATTCAAACCTTCTGAAGTTCAGTATGATGTTCCTAGAACAGGTGAAATTTTTTCTGAGAAGTTGTTATCGATGTGGCAACACTGTGTGAATGCTGAACCGTTGTCTGTGGAGGAACGAAAACACATGGAGCAAGAGTGGGTGAATCTGGCTGTACAGCCAGGACTTCTGCGATTAATGAAGGATGGCCAGATTCAGAGCGTGCCCGAAGACGCGATTGATGAGTACATTATGCAGAAGGCTAGAGAGGTCACGTTAACCAGACAGCCTGGCGAGTTTATAAAATCAGCCCGCGTCGTAGGTGAGGTGCTGGGCCATCTTGAACAAGCTGTCGGAGACGCATTCATTGAATACCGTGTTCGACAGTTGATCATAAAGGGACGGCTTGAGATGGAAGGGAAGCCACATGCCATGCGATTCTACAGTGTGAGGCTCCCCCAGTAACCGAAATGGACTGTTCCCGGTAGTTTTTTTATCCCGGAGCAGTCCATTTATTCTTTCATGTCTTATTCTGATTCCATAACTCCAATAGTGGCCCCTCTTGCCCATAGACTGGATCTGTATCCGGAATGGGAACCTCCTGAATTTCACGCAGAACTTTGGGACGCTCCCCCGGTTCACCCGTTCGGGTATTATAGCTCATGCCACCTGGATAGGCCCCTGCAATGCGGAAATCACGGCTCGCACTCAGCCGCTTATGTCCGGTTCCCGCAGGTAATACGACCACATCTCCTGCATGAAGACGCACAACCTTTCCATGTTGCCCACCAAGAATGAGCTCAACCCAGCCACTAACCACTGCAAGTACTTCATGAGCATTGCTGTGAAAATGATGATAATCAAACACACCGTTAATCCAGCTGTTTCCCCATCCATTTTGGTTCAGTAACGACTCTGCACGAGCGGAATTTGTTGCCCAAATTCCTTTATACAGAAGTACAGGCAGAATCGGATGATTGGGGATCACACCATCGTCCTGAAATAACATCGTTTGTACATTGTTGATGGCCTCTTTCATCGTAAATATCACCTCTCTATGGCATTACCCGTTTATTTCTGGTGAAGAACAAAAAACAATTGTAAAATGATACAAAATGTATCACTATAAGGTTATAATCAGAACATAGACTCTCTTCAGTAACTTGTTGTATTAATCCAAGGGGGAATGTGCTTGAATATTGTCATTACAGGGGCTTCTGGATTTGTAGGATTTAACCTTTCTCAGTATTTGGCGCAAAAAGGACATCGAATCACCCTGGTGGACCAGGATGATTATTGTCAGAGGCTTGTTCACAGCTCTCCACTTCATGAGATGGCCTTTATCTGTTGTGATCTCGCGAAGGACAGATTTAGCTTGCCGCACGAAACAGACTATATTATTCATCTGGCAGCGATGCCACACGTAGATTATTCGTATCATCACCCCAGAGAAGTGTTTCGTAACAACACCCTCAGTACACAGGCCATTCTGCAATACGCTTCCGATCACCATATTCCCGTGGTGCTGGCTTCATCTGTTGAGGTATACGGAGGGGAGATGGGCAGAGTGTATCATGAATCCGATGAATATGCTCCGGTATCCCCTTACTCCGCTTCCAAAGTAGCCTGTGAGATGCTCGCACGATCCTACGCTCAATGTTACCAGCTTCCTATAAAAATATTTCGTTTAACCAATCTTTATGGACCTTGGCAGTTGCCGGACCGGATTATCCCGCGTAATTTTGGCCGAATGATGGACAGCCTTCCTCTGGATATTCAGGGATCAGCTGTACGTGATTTTTTGTATGTAGATGATGCGCTGCGAGCGATTGAACAGATTATGCTGAATGGACAAGATCAGCAGATTTATAACATTTCGACAGGGCAAGGAACAACCATGCAAGAGATCGGAGATCTTTTGCACCAATTGCATACTTCTAATGGAACGGCGGAGATTCGGGAGCAGGAGCCCACCCAGTCCAGAGGTTCGAGTCTGGTCGTTCACTCGGGAAAATTACGATCAGAGACCGGATGGTTTCCCCAGACGACGCTGGAGCAGGGACTGGAGCAGACCTTTCGATGGTATCAGGAACATCCCGAATGGGTAAGACAATTCAGCCGTGAATACCACACGACAAGAGAAGCACGCAGCTTTATTATCGATATGGCGAGATATGCAGTTCCGGCTATCTAACCAGGGCAAAAAAAGCCAGGGAAGGGTGTAGTGAATAACACCTTCCTTGGCTTTTTTGCGCCCCCGTCGAATCCCGGCTTTCAACCGGTATGGACGGTCGGGCAATGATCCTATATTTACTGCACGAATTGTCGTGCGTGTTCACGTTTAACAAATGGATCTAGTGATGTTTTTTTACATCAGCAATTTTGTCCTGCACAGCACCTTTGGCTTTGTCTTTCTTGCCCTCAGCCTGAAGGGATCTGTTGTTAGTCGCATTACCGATCTGATCTTTCACTTCGCCTTTGGCCTTGTTTACGCCTGCTTTAATTTTATCGCTAGTTGAATTACTCATATCGAACATCTCCTTCGTTTCTGGTGTAGTCCTTATTAACCGGGATGCCCGTATTCTAAACGTTGCTATTGTGATAAGGGCAGAAATTTGTTCTGGATATTCTGTCAGAAATGATCAGTACGAAGAGTCAGTATAAGTATAGGCATTGCATAACCGCGTGCTTCATTAAAGAAATGAGAGGATGTTATGATATGAGCAATTATATTGGAAATGGTGCATATTGCTACGCTAATTCAGCTTCAATGCTGCTGTCGTCCATTGGAGAAAAGGTAGACCCCGGTCTGCTTGAAGCAGTCGGTGGCTTTTCACTAGGGGCCTTTCGAACGCAGGAAGATATGCTTTTTTTTGATAACTGTACCTCTAGTCCTGATCTGGCCATCAGCAAAGCGATGAGCATTCTGGGATTTAGTGTGCGCGAAAGTGTGCAATCACCGGGTACAGAGATGCCTGTAGATGAGCTAAGAGAGGCTTTGAAGCAGGGTCCTGTGATGATGGGTCCGCTGGATATGGGCAAACTCGTCTACAATCCCAACTCTCCCAACCTGGGTGGTTGCGATCATTATGTAGTGGCGTTGAGCATAGAGGGCGATGAAATATGCCTGCATGATCCTGCTGGATTCCCGAATGTCTTCCTGACACTGGATAAACTTGAGGAAGCATGGAAGTCTGAATTCCCGTGGAGTAGCGGTGTGTATCGACGATGGTGGAGTCCTGAACGCATTGAACAGCCTGATCTGGAGGAGATTAACCGTCGTGCTTTTACTTGGTTCAAATCAACGCTTACAGAACAGATCCATGATATTGCTGCACAGGAAGGACGAACAGGAGCTTCAGCGATTCTTCATAAGGCGGAACAGGTTCGTGCTGATGCAATCGATTGTAATGAGTGGGCTCATTATGTGTATTTTGCTCTGCCAGTAGGCGCGCGTCGTGCCCATGATTATGGGTCATTTTTTAAAACAATCCATCCTGACCTTTCTGCTTTGAAATACGCACAATCCCGCCAATTCGGGGAATGCCAATCCCGTCTTGTCTCCCGGAACTGGGAGGCTGCTGCGACAATCATGGTGGCACTCGCGGAGACGGAAGCCATGATCGAAGCTGCTATTTTGAAGATGGAATAATGTAATTGTAAGTGAAGCAAGGCTATGAGAAGGGGAGATACACATGGATGAATTAGCTGACAATCGCCATATCAGGCCAGGGGAAGATGAGACATTCGAGAATCGGCAAAAGGAGTCGGATGTCGCGCTTATCCAACGAGCCCAAACTGGGGATACAGAGGCTTTTGGTGAATTGATTCACCGTTACCGTGGGCAATTGTTCCGTTATGTGCGAGCACTTACACATGATTCTTATCTCGCAGAAGACATTTTACAGGATGGGCTTATTCGGGCGTTCATTCATATGGGGCAGCTTCAGAATGCCGAGCGTTTTATGGCCTGGATGCAGCGCATTGTGCGTAATCAGGCGTACTCACATATGCAACGCCGAGAGCAGCAGCGTGAACAACATTTTTCTTCTTTCCTTGCATTTGGAGCCGATGATCCCTCATGGAGCGATCAAGACTCGCTCGACAAGACGCTGAACCATCTTTTGAATGACACCGAACGGATATCGCAGGAGACTGGCTATGATCCGTATCAAGCTGTTGCTCAGCAGGAAATGAGGAATAATCTCTACAAGCTGCTGGGATGTCTGAATTTAAGAGAGCAGCAGGTCTTCACATCGTATTGGATGGAGCAGCTGTCACCGCAAGAAATTGCCTGTAAATTCAATCTGACAAGTGCCAATGCGTATCAAATTCTGTCCCGTTCACGTAAAAAAGTGTCGCAGCTTCATATTCATTTATCCGTAGAAGAAATGCTGGCAGAGTGGAATTCACTCGGGCAAAATCGAGTGATTCTGGAGGAGCCCCTTTCGTTTCGGGCTCCCCAAACCTGGAACTCGGCAGCAGCATCCATTCACGAGATGTTAGGTTATATCGGTTCATCTCCATCTCTCCCCATGGTTATGGGGATGAGTGGACTTTCTTTTCGTCTGACCATCCTGCCTCAGGACATACATATCGCTGGACCCACCGCCTATAACTTCAAAGAGGTACTTATCAGAGGATTGCACCATATGGGTTATCGTTCCCATGCGGTTGAGGCTTTGGCGAGCGAAGCGGGACTCAATGCCAATCTGATCGATCCTTCGATGCTAGAGGAGAAAGCGAAGGGGAAAAGGTTGCTAAATCCAAGGCTTGTTCGGGCCCTCTCCTTGATTCGTTACTCCATTCATCGGGGAATTCCGGCCGTAGTATGGGACCTGAATATTCCCGAATTCGGATTGATTTATGGCTATGATGATGCAGCCCGGACCCTGTACGGTACAGATTTCATTAAATCAGGAACAATTATCTATGATCATGTAGGCCGGGGGGTGAATCAGGAAGTATTTGTACTGGCAGCGGAATCAGATGGCATGATAAGAGAAATGAACTTGCGCGCGGCACTGACAGCTGTTTTGGCTCATTATCGTGGGGAGGACCCATATACCTTGCCGAACACAGTCAGTGGTCTGGCTGCTTATGCGGTCTGGAGAGAAGCCCTAGAATATAGACGGGTAGAACCGAACGGTCATGCCTATAACATTGCGGTTTTGTGGGATGCAAGACGTTATGCAAGTGAGTTTTTCAAAGAACTTTCTGTAAAGTGGGCTTCGATTCCCCGCTATTCCAGCTTGATTCCATTCTGTCTTCAGGCGGAAGAGTTATATCGAAACATGTCCCAAAGGTTAAACGTGCTCAAACAGTGTTTTCCTTTTCCTGAAGGCGGAAAGCCAAACGAGAAGCTTCAGGTCGATCAAGCTATCTCGATACTTCTGGAGGTGGAGGAATTAGAGCGAGCTGCTGTCGTTGCAATAAAAGCGTTGCTTGAAGAAATGGATCAGCATTCCCCAGAAATCGTTATGGTGTGGCCGAAATGTAACGATTAGATCTGGCGAACAGTGAAAGAAATATCAGGAGGCAGGACGATCCGTCAGGCCTTCTTTCTGTCTTTTTTGCTTTCGTGCCAGGATAGGTTCATACTTGAACAAGAAATGATGTCATTTCAGGAATAAGGCTGCACCCCTAGCTGCATAATAACGACAGTGACCAATTTCGTTGCATGAAATTCATGGTTTTGGAAAACAATTCCTGAAAAATTCAGTTGAAAAAATCCTTCCTTGTGTACATATCGCACATATGGTCATATGTGATCTTGTCTTCCTACCACATGTGGTAGGATTACGGATCTGGGACAGGAGAATAATCGATTTTAATCCGACCACAATGCTTGACAAAAAAATCGATTTTGTTACAATGTTCACAATATCTTCACAAGTGTAAAAAATTTCTTTTTCATGTTCATGTGTAAGAGGTGTAATATAGGGGTATAGAGTTCGGTTTCGGCCTGCTTGTCGTTTTGCGTCAACACATGTTGTCCGCAATAGACCCAAGATACAATACACGATGTGGGAACGGCCCTTGGGCTATGCTCATTCTATTGTGTGAAATTTGGTACATTTAGTTGTATTGGATGTATTTGTGGTTCGGCTCTGCTTGACAGGCATCATGAAAGTCGCGGACTTCTATCCCAAAGTAAAGGAGGACTTTCTCTTATGTCACAATCGCCTACTCAACAAGAGGTGCCGGTTACAGAAGGTGCCGACGTTTCCCAACGCCAGTCCTTGGACGTACTGGATCAATTGATGAAGCCTGAGGTACAGGAGTCTCTGACCGTTCTGGTGGAGAACTTGCCTAAACTGGCTGAAATGGTCACTGCTATGACCAAAGCTTATGACTTTGCACAAAGCGTAGCTACAGACAAAGTTCTGATCAGCGACACAATGAGCGCAATGGGCGAGTTTGCTAAACCTGTTGTAGACAAAGCTAAAGGTGTAGCTTCTGCTGCCATCGAAGCAAGTGATCGTGCGCAAGCCGAGCAAACTTCGGTTGGTTTGTTCGCTATGCTCAAAATGCTTAAAGATCCAAACGTACAACAAACGCTTCGTTTTGCTCAATCATTCCTGAGCATCCTGAACGAGCGTCAACAACAGCAACGTTAAGATTAGAAGAACGGAGGATGGATATGTCGAAGCAAATTTTGATCTTGGGCGGAGGTTACGGTGGTCTGTTGACTGCGCTGACTGCGCGTCAATACCTGACACCGGAAGAAGCGACTATTACAGTCGTGAACCGTTACCCTACGCACCAAATTATTACGGAACTGCACCGTCTTGCAGCAGGAAGCATTGCTGAAAAAGCAGTTGCCCTTCCACTCGAAAAATTGCTGAGTGGTAAAAATGTGAACTTGAAAATCGATACGGTGGATACAATCAAGCCGGACGAGAAAAAAGTTCTCATGACCAGCGGTTCTACTTACTCTTACGATGCACTCGTTGTTGCCTTGGGCAGTGAAACGGCATTCTTCGGAATTCCGGGATTGCAGGAGTACAGCTTCACGCTGAAATCCGTTAGCGATGCTAATCGCATTCGTGCACACGTGGAAGCTCGTTTGGATGCTTACAAACAATCCGGCAACAAAGCAGACGCTACGTTTGTTATCGGTGGCGGTGGTTTGACAGGTATCGAGCTTGTTGGTGAATTCGCTGACCTTCTTCCGGCTGTATGCCAAGAAAAAGGTATCGACTTCAAAGAAGTTTCCCTGTACACGGTTGAAGCAGGTCCTTCCATCCTGGCAGGATTCCCGCCAGAACTGGTTGAGCGTGCAAAAGCGAGTCTGGAAAAACGTGGCGTTAACTTCATCGTTGGCGTAGCGATTACCGAAATGAAAGAAAATGAAGTTCTGCTGAAAGACGGAAGCTCGATCCCTACGAACACACTCGTATGGACAGGCGGCGTTCAAGGTAATGCAGTTGTTGCCAACAGCGGAATTGAAGTGGATCGTGGCCGTGCGAAAGTTACGGAAGTACTGCAATCCACATCCCATAAAGACGTGTTTGTTGCTGGTGACAGCGCAGTGGTCTTCCCTAGCGAAGGCGCTCGTCCATACCCTCCAACAGCACAATTGGCTTGGCAAATGGGTGAAACTATTGGTCACAACTTGGGCGTAATGTTCAAAGGTGGCGCAATGGAATCCTTCACACCAGTATTCTCCGGTACACTGGGAAGTCTGGGTCGTAAGGATGCTGTCGGCATGATCGGTGGCAACCAGACTCGTCTGAAAGGTCTGCCAGCAACCATGATGAAAGAAGCAAGTAACATCCGTTACCTTGCTCATATTCACGGTTTGTTTGCACTGGCTTACTAATACCTGTACGCCATGCAGCAGAAAGGCACCCCACGTGGTGCCTTTCTTTATTTTTAACCAGCATCCGTAGAGCATAGGGACTAAGTTCCTTGAAGCGAGATATTGAAATATATTCGTTGTTATCAGAGATGTTTTGAAGAAAAAAGTGCTCGGTATAAACCGTATAGGGTGTATGGTATATTAAAGGGAAGACGTGTTATCCGCATCACACCAGATGCGCTGAACGGTAGTAATACATAGCAGCCGGCGCTTAGAAGCGTCGGCTTTCGTTTAAATTAAAGACAAGTCTGTTTTATAAAAAAAGCTAGCTTATAAAAGGAAAACCGAGAGGAGAATGACATATGAACGTATTAGTAATTGGAGCGAACGGACAAATCGGCAAATTTCTGGTGCAGCAACTGGCACAGGAAGGGAAACATCAAGTCACCGCGATGATTCGCAAACCGGAGCAGGCAGACCTACTTAAGCAGTTTGGTGCCAATGTGGTGATTGGCGATTTGGAAGGCAGCGTGGATGATCTGGCCGAGGCAATGAAAGATCACAATGCCATTGTGTTTACAGCGGGTTCCGGTGGATCTACGGGCGAAGACAAAACATTGCTCATTGATCTCGATGGTGCGGTGAAAACAATGGAGGCGGCACAGCAGCAGGGAATTACCAGATATATTTTGGTCAGTGCGTTTGGGGCAGATCAGCGGGAGAAGTGGTCCGACGCCATTAAGCCGTATTACGTGGCGAAGCATTATGCCGATCGGGCGTTATTCGCAAGTGATCTGAATTACACCATTATCCGTCCAGGTGGTTTGAAAAATGAGCCGGGTACCGGCAAAATCTCTGTAGGAACAGATCTGAAACCGGGAAGTATTCCACGTGAAGATGTGGCTCGTGTAATCGCTGCTTCCCTCCAGGAGGAGAAGACGTATCGAATGGCTTTTGATCTGATCGCCGGGGATGAATTGGTAGAGGATGCCTTAGGTAAATTGTAATTCGTATTGTAATATAACGGGAGAATGGAATGACGGAATGAGGGGGAGCTCTGCATGAATGAAGCCGTGCTGGTGATCGAGGATGAGCCCAAAATTGCACGCCTGCTTGAACTGGAATTACAGTATGAGGGATATCAGGTAGGCAAGGCAGGCAGCGGAACGGAAGGGCTGGAGATGTATGGGGAGGGGCAATGGGATCTGATTCTGCTGGATATTATGCTGCCGGGTCTGAGTGGGATTGAAGTGTTGCGACGGATACGTGCCAAAGATGCGACCGTGCCCATTCTGATGCTTACAGCCAAAGACTCTGTGGAAGACAAAGTATCCGGACTCGATCTCGGAGCCAACGATTACATTACTAAGCCGTTCCGTATTGAAGAGTTGCTTGCCAGAGTACGCGCTGCACTGCGCCTGAGTGCTGCATCGGCTGCTACCCACTCTGCCACTTCGGTCCCACGGGATACGGCGCAATCACCCGAGCACACGGCGGGAAATGAGACAGGCTGGCTTACCGCAGGTGGATTGAAGCTGAATGAAGGAACCCGTGAGATATCCCGGGATGGTCAATCGATTGAGCTTACACCGCGTGAGTTCGATCTATTGGTGTATCTGTTGCAAAACCAGCGCCAGGTGCTGAGCCGGGACCAGATTGTTCAGGCCGTCTGGGGATACGATTATTATGGAGATACCAATGTGGTGGATGTGTATATCCGTTATGTGCGCAAAAAAGTCGATAACGGATTCACACCACCCTTAATACATACCGTTCGGGGTGTTGGTTACGTTCTGAAGGAGCAAGTATGAGTCTGCGCAGCAGAATCTACGGATATTCGTCCGTATTGTTTGCCGTGCTGCTGATTGCCGTCAACCTGTCGGTGTATATCGTGTTCGAACGGATGTCGATCGATAACGAGATCAAGCGGGTAGAGGCTGAGGCCGAGTCTATTTTAAAAGGAGTGCGCCAGTCTGCCGGTTCCATTCCGCCGGACGACTTGCTCCGAGCCTACGCGCCGCTGGACGGCATGCTGCGGATCGTCAATGAAGACGGCACCAGCTCCCCGCCGGTGACGACCTCGGCAGAGGAGCAGCTGAGCAAGCTGTCCTACAAATACGAAAGCGAAAAAAAATCGGAGTATACCCAAGTTGAACAAATCGGTTATGTCTGGGTCTCTGTTCCAGTGATCTGGCCGGATGGAGAAGTAGTGAATCTACAAGTCACCGAGAGCATTGAAGATACCGAGAATCGCCTGTCTGTGCTTCGTACAGTTCTAGTTGCCGTTACCATCATCGCGCTGATTCCAGCCATCATCTCCAGCCGTATTCTGGCGAACCGGATGACACGGCCGATCCAGCAGATGACACGTACGATGAGTGATATCCAGTCGAGCGGCCAGTTCAAGCGACTTCCGCTCGATGAAAAATCGAAGGATGAGCTGAAAACGATGGGGCAGACGTTCAATCGCATGATGGATCTTCTCGAATCTAACTTCGAGCGGCAGGAGCGTTTTGTTTCTGATGCTTCTCATGAACTGAAAACACCACTCACCATCATTGAAAGTTATGCCAGTCTGCTGCAACGAAGGGGCAAGGAACGTCCCGAAGTATTCGACGAGGCGGTAGAAGCCATTCTGTCCGAATCCGTGCGCATGCGAGAGATGACCGAGCAGCTGCTATTGCTGGCAAAGCAGCCAGAGCAGTGGAATGTACAGCTGGAGCGGGTGGATATCACCCAACTTGCGCTGGATTCCACACGTGCATTTCGCGAAGCCTATCATCGGGAAGTCCACTGCGATGACCCAGGCAGGATATGGGCGATTAGCGATGTGAGCAAGCTGAAGCAGCTGCTTTTTATTTTGCTGGACAATGCTCGTAAATATAGTGAGGATGCCATTGAAGTCCGGCTGGAGGCAAAGGGGCAGGAATGTCGGATACGTATTGTGGATAAGGGAATCGGTATGCGGGAAGAGGAACTGTCCAAGGTGTTTGACCGTTTCTATCGTGTTGATCAGGCCAGAACACGCAGCGGCGAAGCAAGCGGTTCGGGTTTGGGGCTTTCCCTGGCCAAAGATATCGCAGAAGCCGTGGGCGCACGTATTGAATTAAACAGCACCGAGGGCAGAGGAACCGAGGCTTCGATTATTTTGCCCACATCCGTACAGAACGGATCACTCTCATGAAAATCTCATTCTTCTCTTATATACTGATAAACACAGTAGGGTTACGGATCACAAGAGAGTGCGTAAGGGAGGGAACGTGATGGAAGAGCATGAGGGGCGTCCGGAAATGAAACGGGAAGAACAACGACGCAAAGGATGGGCGAAGCCAAGACGTTCATTTTGGTGGGGTGCGGGGCTCCTGGCTCTCCTTGTCGTTATAGCGGTCATGTGGTGGAGGCCGTGGCAATCAGACCGAGTGATGTTAACAGCAGATGCAGCGGCCCAAGCGGTCTTGGATCAATATCCGGGAGAGATCCTGAATTCCACGTTGAAGGACGGAACCTACATCATGCAGCTCCGCTCAGAAACCGGACTGTATGACGTACAAGTTGATGCGGTTACGGCGACCGTGAATTCCATTAAACGGCTGGAGTCCAACCCACAAGCCGAGGAGAAGACGTTATGGAGCCGAGAACAGATCAAGACGGAATTGCTGAAACAAACGGATGCCGAACTGGTGTCGCTCGAACTTGTCGAGCAGCAGGGGAGCCCGGTGTATCTGGCGGTATTCAAGATGAAGGACAATGGTCGGGAGCAATGGACCATTGATCCGTATAACGGGGAGAAACAGTCTTCAAAGCCGCTGGAAGCATCTTCGCCCGACCCGACAACAGGGGAAGGCACCAAGACTTCATTTCTGAGCGAGAAAGAAGCAGAGCAGAAGGCACTGGCTAAGGTTCCTGGTGAAGTGGATGATATCGAACTCCGTGGAACGAATAGTGGCAATCCGTATTATCTGGTTGAAATTGACCTGGATGACGGTCGTGAGGCTATTGTGCAGGTGAATGCCATTTCAGGCGCGATTCGTTCGGTCACTTGGGATGATGACGAAGATTAAAGGTATAGAAGCCATTCTGTGAGATTCTCACTCATTTTCTCATCAAATTCTAATCTGACTCTCGCTGAACTCTCATTCGTACAGGTTAATCTATAACTGTAGACGAGAACGAGAATAACAACGAGGAGATGAATGATGATGATGAATAAACATAAACTATGGATTGGCAGCTTGTCGGCAGCGGTGTTGCTCGGAGGATCAGCCGCTCTGGCTAGTGGGAGTGTAAACGGACAATCGGTACAGCCTACGCAAACGTCCAATACACAATCAGTAACACAGACCCAGAACAACACAGGTACATTGCTGACGGTCGCACAGGCCAAAGAAGCAGCCTTGAAAGCAACGGATGGTAAAGTGGATGATGTGGATCTGGAGCGCAGAAACGGCCAAACGTTCTATGAAGTTGAAATCGACAAAAAAGGTAGTAATGAAGTTGTCGTTCGTTTGGATGCTTACACAGGTAAAATCCTTGCAGTAGTCGATGATGAGGATTACGATGATTATAATGGAACTGTGGCAGGTACGTCTTCCAATCAAGCTGCTTCAAAACAGGTTAAACTGACAGAGGCACAAGCTTCGAACATTGCCCTGAGACAGGTGACAGGCGGAAAAGTAACCGAAATCGAACTGGATCATGATAACGGCCGTTATGTTTATGAAGTGGAACTAAGAACAGCAAACGGTGAAGCCGATGTAGACGTCGATGCCAATACAGGCAAAGTGCTTTCGTTTGACCAGGATTTTGACGACGAAGATTAATAAATAACGTATATTATAGGGATTTAGATTGTGTATAACAGAGGACGCTTCGGATGAAGCGTCTTTTTGCTGTTCACTCCATAAGTTCAGTGTTTATTCGTACATGTTCCGCCGTATTGTTCACTATTCGAGCAGGGGGATGGCGGATACAATCGTAATCAGGAGGTGAGTGCCGAGCCAGTCTGAGAAACAGGTAATCCTATGAAATGCATCATCGATCGGAGGAAGAAGAGACGTATCGATTTTATTGTAAGCGCTTTATAAATTAATTACGGAGGTGCATTGTTCTATGAATGAGGGTTGGTTGAAAAAGAAAACAAAAACACATCGTTTCACTCGTCGCCTTTGTTATCTGCTTGCTCTAATCCTGGCGCTACAATCGCTAGGTATGCTGGTCGCTCCAGGACAACAGGCTTCCGCTGCTCCACTCAGTGTAACCAACGGGGTACAGTTCAAGGATACAAACGGCAATGTCATTCATGCCCATGGGGGCGGGATGATTAAGGCTAATGGGTACTATTACTGGTTTGGGGAGAATCGCAACCCTAATGGAACGTTCAAGGCGGTTTCTGTATATCGTTCAGCAGATTTGAAAAACTGGGAGTATCGCAATGATGTGCTCACCAGCAGCTCGGCTGCCGAGCTGAACATTTCCAACATCGAACGCCCGAAGGTCATCTATAACAGTGCAACAGGCAAGTATGTTCTTTGGATGCATAAGGAAAACGGGGTCGACTACGGTGAAGCCAGAGTGGCGGTAGCGACCTCAAGTACAGTGGATGGAAATTATACGTATGTAGGCAGCTATCGGCCTCTTGGCTATGATTCGAGAGACATGACAGTTTACAACGACAACGGAACAGCTTATCTCATCTCAGCGACCAAAGTGAATGCCGACCTGAATATCTACAAGCTGACTCCAGATTTTCTCGGTGTGGAATCGCTCGTAACGACGCTGTGGCCGGGTCAATATCGTGAGGCACCTGCCATGTTCAAAAAGGGTGGCGTCTACTTCCTGATCACATCCGGGGCTACGGGATGGAATCCGAATCAGGCCAAATATGCGACTGCTACCAGCATAACTGGCACATGGAGCGGCCTGAGCAACTTTGGAGATAGTACAACCTATGGTTCCCAATCCGCATACGTGCTTCCGGTGGAAGGCTCACAGACAACATCCTATCTCTATATGGGTGATCGCTGGGCTGGCGCCTGGAGCGGACCAGTGCAGGATTCTAAGTATGTGTGGCTGCCGTTGTCTTTCCCAAGTGGAACCAGTCTGGCGATGAACTGGGCAAGCAGTATTACCATTGATGCAGCCACGGGTTCCGTAACCGGAGTGGATACGCCCGATGTATGGGACCCGAATGCTTCGTATCAGTTGATTAGTCGCAAAAGTAATAAATTGCTTAATGTCATCGGTGGTTCTGCGGATAACGGTGCGGATCTGGAGCAGCGGGCAGACGGCGGAACGACCAGCCAGCAGTGGCAGATCACGGATGCAGGTGGCGGTTATGTCAAAATCATCAATCGTTCCAGCGGCAAGCTAATCGGTGTAGAGAATGGTTCCACAGCAGATGGAGCTGTTATTGAACAGTGGAACGATGGCGGCTGGGCCAGTCAGCAATGGCAGTTGGTTAGTGTGGGCGGTGGTTATTATAAATTGAAAAACCGCAGCACAGGCAAGGTGCTTGATATTTCGGGACAATCCCTGGCAGACGGGGCAGCTGCAATCCAGTGGACAGATAATGGTGGTACGAATCAGCACTTCCAGATTGTTAAGGTTCAATAAGGATTGATTGTTTTGTTGGTTAATCATCATAAAGATTCACAATTAAACCCTTGTCCCTCATTATGAGTGGGACAGGGGTTTAATTGTGAAAAATATGAAGCTCTATAAGCTAGAGATTAAACATTCCAATTGAACCTTTTATTCTAATTTTAGATTATCAATAGCAGAAATAAGGTATTAGTATAAATAACGGAAAAGCTTAATCCTCAGGACGATTACATTGCTAAGATATATTACTGGTAGGATCCTGCCACAAAATAAAAATGGTAAAACACGAGTGCGAGTTAGGAGGTTAGCAAATGTACATTATTCTTCCTTTTTTGTTGTCGACATTAATCTCTGGATTGCTAGGTTATCTAACCTATAGAATATTATTGAAAAATAGAGCTGGGATTATTGTGACGTTGATATCATCCGCGTTTATAGCTTATATTTTTATAGATTTATATGCTTTTTTTGGAGTGGTAGGAGGTGTGTTGTTTTACATTTTACTAATTAGAATTTCAACTAAATAAAAAAAAAATAATTACCAGACTTAATTGATAAATTAACAAAAATCAAATTCTATTCTATAAATTCAGGATCTTTGTTATGCACTTCTTTGTGCAGAGCAAAGATCTTTTAATTTTTCTTCATCCCTCTCTGTTAATCCAATCTGTGGTAAACTAGTAGAATTGTAGAAATAGTAGAGACAGGGGCTGGATAACGAAGTGAGTGAAAAACAAGTACTGTCAATTGAAGGCTTGCGTATGCGGTATAACGGGCGTTATGTGCTAAATGGGATTGATTTAGAAGTGAATCGGGGCGAGATGATCGGATATATTGGTCCGAACGGTGCGGGTAAAAGCACGACGGTCAAGATTTTGCTCGGACTAGTTGAGGGATATGTGGGTACGGTCCGCATCTTTGGCAAGGATATCGCAGATGGTGACGCGGAATATAAGCGAAGAATCGGTTATGTACCGGAAGTCGCGGAGCTATACGAGCAATTAACCCCGGCAGAGTATCTGACCTTTATAGGAGAATTGTACGGGTTGTCCTATGAAGATGCCGATTATAAGGCGAAGCAGTTGATGGATTGTTTTGGACTGGAAAAATCATATCATTCCCGCATTGCTTCCTTCTCCAAAGGCATGCGTCAGAAAGTGCTGCTGATCTCCGCGCTGCTGCATGACCCGGATCTGTTGTTCCTGGATGAACCGCTAAGCGGTCTGGACGCCAACAGTGTAATGGTGGTAAAGGAGATTTTGACACAGCTGTCGGCCAAGGGTACAACGATATTCTATTCGTCACACATCATGGATGTGGTGGAGAAGATCAGCAGCCGAATCGTTCTGATTGCCGAAGGACGCGTGATGGCGGATGGTACGTTCAGGCAGCTCCAGCAGCAATCCATGGAAGGCTCACTGGAGGAAGTATTCAATCAACTGACGGGCTTCAATGAGCATCGGGCAATTGCAGAACGTTTTGTGTCCATCGTGCAGGAGGTGTACTGATATGGCGGAATCCTCCGACTTCCGCACGCTGAAGATTCTGGATCGTTTTCGGCCTATCATCGCCAGAACAGGAGCGGATTATGACGTACTGCGTTTGATTCTACGGGTGAAGTTCCAGATGGATCAGCGGAGGGTACCGACGGTATTGTCAGCACGCAATGGCAATAAGGAGCAGAAAGAAGGCAATCTGTATCTGCGTTCCCTCTGGTTGTATGCACTGATGGGGCTGATTATGGTTCCGTTTGTCGTCTGGGATACGGGACATTATATGCTTCAGATGGGTCTAGTGACCGCCATGCTGATGTTTATGATCATGACCTCCATGATCTCCGACTTTTCTTCGGTACTGCTCGATATTCGGGATCGTAATATCATCATGACCAAGCCGGTAAATGGACGCACTGTTGGCTTGGCTCGTGCCATTCACGCAGGGGTTTATTTGCTGCTCCTGACAGGCTCTCTGACGGCTGCGCCGCTGGTAGCCGGATTGATTGCCCACGGGATCGGCTTTTTCCTGCTTTTTCTGGTGGAACTGGTGCTGATTAATATGTTAATTCTGGTGACCACGTCCCTGATCTATCTATTCATGATGAAGTTTCTGGATGGCGAGAAGCTTAAGGACATGATCAATATGATGCAAATCCTTCTTTCCATCGGCATTGCCGTAGGCTATCAGCTGGTCATACGTTCGTTCAGCATCATCGACTTTAATATGGTGTTCACACCTGCCTGGTGGCAGTTACTGCTGCCTCCGGTATGGTATGCAGCGGTTTTTGAGCTGCTGTTCGGCGGCGGGGGAGATGCCTGGCTGTATACTTTCTCAGCGCTTGCTGTGATCGTTCCAATGGTCAGTCTGTTGGTGTACGTGAAGCTGATGCCTTCCTTCGAATTGTATTTGGAGAAAATGTCACACGCAGGTCAGGCCTCTGGACGAAGACGTGGGAATTGGGATCGCATCATGGCGAAGGTATTCTCCCGTTCCAGAGAAGAGCAGGCGTGCTTTCGTTTGTCTGCCAGTATGATGCGAAGTGAAAGGGAGTTCAAGTTGAAGGTATACCCGTCGATGGGTTTATCTTTTGTATTGCCCTATGTATTCTGGTTCACCCAATTGCAGAGTTCTTCGTGGGCAGAATTTAGGGAAAGCTCCTTCTTTTACACGCTATATATTGTGCTCTTGCTGATTGTGTCTGTTGTGACCATGCTGAAGTATTCCGGACAATACAAGGCGTTTTGGACTTTCCGGGCAGCCCCTCTGGCCAACGAGAATGTGCTATATAGTGGAGCGCTAAAAGCTTTCTTATGCAACATGTTCTTACCCGTATTTATATTGAACGCCATTGTATTTGTGTGGACCTTTGGGTTAAGAATTCTTCCTGATCTGATCGTAATATTTTTGGTGGCAACTGCACTTATTCCGCTGTCTGGAAAGTTGTTGATGCGAAAACCGCCGTTTTCCCAATCCTTTAGTGTGGCCGGACAGAGTGACGGCTGGCTCGTCTTTGCCTTCTTTCCGCTCATGGCACTGTTATGGGGACTACATGTATTCATCCGCACCATACCAGCAGGCATCTGGATCTATGTAGCACTCCTAGTATTTATTAACATGCTATTCTGGACGATGCTGCATCGGGTGAAGCGGGCTTCTGTAATGGTTGAAGTTTAAGGCGGGCGGTAGTAGGTTGGTTGAGGTTGCCTGATGAAGTTTAGCAGATGGAATCCTGAAGAAAAGCTGATTAAAGCCAATCCGGTGTTGATGAATCGGATTGGCTTTTTTACGTTTTTTCTAATTCTTTACGTGATGCGATGTACTTTAAAGATGGAGAAAATAAATGATATGCGAGCTGTAACAGTGATCTGGATTCTGTAGCACTTAAACGATTGGGAGATTGAATTAGTGTGTTAAATCGGTATCGGTATGCTAAGCATGGGGGTTTCCGCTTTGCAGGACAGCTTCTGCCAGCTGATCGGCTGCATCCGCCGTGGAGAGGGCAGATTGCTCTGCTATCGCATAGACCTTGGACAGCGTGCCCGCAATCCCCGCCACCTTTTGGCGGATCAGGTCTGGCCCTGCGCCTTCCAGCTCGTAGGCGGTGCTGATGAT
>NZ_LGRP01000115.1:0-248 GCF_001636635.1 Paenibacillus sp. O199 | reverse complement strand
ACAGGTGCAACGGGTCTTACTGGGGTAACTGGAGTGACAGGTGCAACGGGAACGGGAGCTACAGGGGCTACTGGAGCCACGGGTCTTACTGGGGTAACCGGTACGACAGGATCAACCGGAACCGGAGCTACGGGAGCCACAGGTGCAACGGGACTTACTGGAGTAACTGGTGCGACAGGTGCAACAGGAACGGGAACAACAGGAGCCACAGGAGCTACGGGTTTTACTGGAGTAACAGGAGTGACAGG
>NZ_LGRP01000028.1:0-63765 GCF_001636635.1 Paenibacillus sp. O199 | reverse complement strand
TCCAATAAAGATGAATTTCAGCAGCGTGGTTAAACGCTATGAAAATCATCTCAAATATTTGAAAAGAGCGATAAGCTCTTTTGAAACTGACGAGATTAAAAATCTCATTTTTGCTTCGAAATCATACAGCCCGAAGACGTGTACCGATTTCTCAGCGTCGATCTTGCAAGCAAGATCGTTACTCACTCGTTGTTCAGTTTTCAAAGATCAAACATTCAATTTGTTTCTGTTTTCTTTGTCACCGTATTTTCAGCGGCGACTTTTATAATATATCATGTTTAAGTTTACTTTGCAAGCACTTTTTTTGATTTATTTTCAATCGCTTTATTCCAGCGCTTGTTCCGGTTAACTTTTCCTTAAAAAAGGAACGAAAATTAATTTATCATATTGAACAAAAAAGGTCAACCCTTTTTCGACAAAATGTTTCATATCCCTTTTCAAAGCCGCCTATTCTACCTATTACTGATTCATGGTGTCTGAGGTACAGCTCTGGCTTTACGGGCCGCACCTCTCTTATATGGTGAACTTCAGCATCCCACTGACCACATCATTATGGCTTGGATTTTTTTAGTTTGCCGCCTCTAGCATATTTGGATAACTCTTTGGGTGGCGCAAAGCGCGCATACATACGGAACACAGTCTTGTAGCGACTTGCTATGGCGTATTTAATTTCTTGATCGAGACGGTTGTCACTTAAGTCGAACAACATTTCATCAAGCTCTTTGCGCAATACATAATCCAGTTCCTTGCATTCCTTCTCGTTAAACAGCATACCCAGCATTAGAGTTCTCCTTTTTCTGCATATGGATAATGGCGTGTCCCAGTGTATGTCATATTCGAGCCCCTTTAATTCAGGCTATATATCGGACAGCGCCGGTTTTAGTAGCAAACCCAGGATCATCTTTATTTGTCCTTTGGTGGTTGCTACTGAAACCCGTTTTATTGTTATGGTCAACTTTCTGAAAATTTATGAATGTCATCCCATACAAATTTATCCTCGCACCAAGCTGTAGGTAAGTGTACTTTCAATAATCGCTGCAACAAGTAGCAAAATAACAATCCAGCAGGATGCAGTTACCGTTGTGCGCATAAACGCACTCCATTGGCTACCAATCGTATTTCGTTTCTTCCCGCCAAATTGACCAAGACTTTTGAGAGCTAATCCACCAAACCTTAAACCGAATGCACAAGCGATAATAATTACCGGAATTTCAATAATGCCATGTGGAAGAAGTCCTTTTACAACAATATCAAAGAAGCTGGCCCCATAGTTCATTGTGGTGTGTACCAGAAAACCGATAACCATGCCATTGATTAACAGGAAAACGACAGGCAGAATGCCAAAGAAGATACCGGCATAGATCACGAGTACACTTTTGATGGCGTTATTGAAAAAGATAAAGAGGAAGAAGTTCCATTGCACATTGTTCCCCTGCTCCAGCCGCTCACTAACCTCCCTTAGTCCCCCGATTTGATTCAACAATATATCCTCAAGTGTTCCTGTACTCACCCATCCCGTGCCTATTCCAACAACAAACAATACGATCGACCAGATTAATGCACCACGAATGGAACCTAAAGCTCTAAGAAATGTACTGAATTTTAACATAATATCCTCCTGTGGAACCAAGATGTTGGACAAACAAACGTCTGATACGAATAACTGCGAGGTACGAGCATACATTGGAGAGTAAACAAGCATTTCTTATGGGAGAGGGGCGCTTATTGAAATGAACTCGTTCTATGTATTTAGCGGCAAAAAGATCAAACGTTTCCTGATTGTGCTGGTTGCTGCCGTCTTTGCTATCGGGATTATTTATCTGGAGAGCGGCAATATTTCTGTATTCTCGGAGGATGCACCATCCGCCGTATACAGCGTTCCAACCGAGAAGAAGGTTATTGCACTTACCTTTGACATTAGCTGGGGAGATAAAAGGACAGAGCCTATTCTGAAGGTCCTCCAAGAAAATAAAGTTCAGAAGGCCACTTTCTTCTTGTCCTCCCCCTGGAGTAAGACACACCCCGAGATTGTAACAGCCATCAAAGACGCAGGATACGAAATCGGCAGCCATGGTCACAAGCATGATAATTACAGCAGCCTGACTGAAGAGGAGATCCGCAAGGAGATTTCGACAGCTCATAGCATTTTAACCGATTTAACGGGAAAAGAACCGAAATTGCTGCGTCTACCTAATGGCGACTTTGACAAACGTGTTCTCCAGGTTGCCAGCAGTCTGAATTATCAGGTTGTCCAATGGGACACCGATTCGCAGGACTGGAAGAACCCTGGTGTACAGACCATTGTTGATCGTGTAGTTAGCAAGGCGCATCCTGGTGACATTGTGCTGCTGCACGCTAGTGATTCCTCGAAACAAACGCATGAAGCATTACCCGTCATTATCGACAAGTTAAAAAATCAAGGTTATGAATTCGTGACGGTTTCTGAGCTGCTTAACCATTCAAGTGTCAAAGGTACGGAAGTTCGCGACCAAGCCAGTGCACAGTAAACGTTAATTAAAGCAGTATTGCTGAGGCAAACTGTATACTTCCCTTCTGTACTCCATGCCTTGTAAAAAGGCGCTGAAGCGCCATAAATGGAAAAGAGCTAACCAGGTTAGCTCTTTTTGGCGTTTTTTTTAAGATAATCGCTACGCATGACTTTCTTGTACCTCGGTCTTTCCACTAACCCGCTGCTCCATGGACCCATCTACCAGCCTGTGCAATATCAGCATTTGGTATGCATTACAGATTAACAGTGGAACCACAATAAAGATGGTAGCCGCATTCACATCAATTCTCAGCACACCGATCGTCTCCACCACGGTAACAGCCACCATGAAAAAGAGTGTAGGCACCAGCGCCGAAATATGTGTCTTTTTCACCTTTACGTAAGCGGTAACAATTCCAGCTGCCAAAATAATGATTCCAAGCACAATATCGGATAGCCGTTCTCGTTCCCCACCAACAAACAAACGTAAAAACATGACATCAAGCAATGCCAAAACGGTTAGAACAATCTGTACAATTTGCCAACTGCGTTTCGAAAATACACCTTTGCCCATATAGTTCAATATCAAGTATGCGAAAAAACCCATTTGCGAATACACGCTAATCATAATACCGGAACCAAACAAGATCAGGAGATAAATTAGAAAATCGGTCATTCCATTCGTTTTTTCTCCATTAACCAGCATCATAATTAGACCCGTCACTAATGATCCTGCAGCCCCTATAAGCAAGGCTGACCAAAATAGGAAAAACCATTTACGTAAATTCAAATGTTTTCCACCCCCGAGAGTTTATTTTACCAACCTTCACAGCAAAAAACCATCATCATTCAACATATTTAGCGGTTTCCCATCACATACTACATCCAGTATCTAATCAAGGAGGGGTTGTGCACATGAAACGGCCTTTGTGGCAGTTATGCTGTGTCGTACTTGGACTATCCGTCATGCTCGCCGGCTGTGGCTCAGATCAGAATTATTCGCCTCCTCAGGGCGGTTATAAAGAGATGAAAACGATGGTCGTGGATATTCTCAAAAGTGACGAAGGTAAAAAGGCGGTCGAGGAAGCTCTCACTGGACAAAGTTCTTCTGGTGGTGGCGAAGGCGGCGCTTCTGGCCAAAGTGGAGCTTCTGGCGGTGGATCTGGAACAGTGGGTATGAAAATGTTAATGCCTATGCAATCTTCAGAACAAATACGTATAGCTGTAAAAGATACCATCACGGCTCCTGAATACCAGAAGGAATTCGAGAAAATTATGACGGATCCACAGTTTGCAGGTGAATTCGCCAAAGTGATTAACTCCCAAAGCAAGCAACTGCATATGCAATTAATCAAAGATCCAACGTATCAAAAATCCATTGGGGATGTCATGAAATCTCCTGAAGTGTCCAAGATGTTTATGGATATGACCAAAACGCCCGAATATCGTAAACAAACGATGACCGTTATGCAGGAAGTCATGCAAAATCCTTTATTCCGGATGGAAGTGCTGACTTTGCTTAAAAAGGTAGTCCAGGATGAGTTGCAACCCAAAACAGAACAAGGCGGCAAACAGGAGGGCCAAAGCAAAGACGACAATGGGGATGGCGGAAGTGGCAGCAGTGACGGTAGTAGTGATGGTAACAGTGGTGGCGACGGAAGTAATGGAGGATCGTAAGTTGATCATACTTCAAAGTTAAAAGTTATCACATGTTGAAAAAAAGCCCACATCCATGGATGTGGGCCTTTTTATATATTTTACGTCATTAGAAAATTTAAAACTTGGCATCAACAGTTTGGGCAACCTCGTCGTAGATCGCACCGATGCTCGAATCCGCTTTATACACGGATGGTGAAAAATCCGGCTCCGAAATATGATTATCCGGCGCTCCCAGTGGAATCTGCGCAAGCAGCTCTGTATGAAGACTCTCGGCAAGAGTACCCCCACCGCCTCGGCCAAATACATAATCTTTCTCTCCGCATTTGCTACATTCATAATAAGCCATGTTCTCTACCACACCAAGCAGCTCATGTTCCGTCTGAATGGCCATGGCACCTGCACGTGCAGCTACAAAGGCAGCGGTTGCATGAGGTGTTGTAACGATGATTTCTTTGCTGTGAGGCAGCATCTGGTGTACGTCTAGTGCGACATCCCCCGTACCCGGAGGCAGATCAAGCAGCATATAATCCAACTCTCCCCAGTTTACATCGGTAAAGAATTGGCGCAACATCCGCCCCAACATAGGTCCACGCCAGATCACCGGGTTATTCTCTCGAATAAAGAATCCCATCGACATCACTTTTACGCCGAAACGCTCAACGGGTTGGATAACCCCGTCCTCAACGACTGGATATTCCTCAATTCCCATCATGTCAGGTACACTGAAGCCATATATATCTGCATCAATCAAGCCAACCTTCTTGCCTTGACGTGCCAGAGCTGCAGCCAAATTAACGGTTACCGTCGATTTGCCGACGCCGCCTTTACCACTAGCAACAGCAATAAAACGTACGCCGGATTCAGGACTTAACAACTCATGTCCGTCCAGCCCTGCTGCATGGCCTTTGACAAGCACTTCGTCCTGGTCTTCCTCATGATCCGCTTGTCCTATGTTCAGGCTCTCACGCTCATGCTCTGACGCTGCACGCAGACGAATATGTACATCATTCACTCCGTGTTGGGACAACAGGTTGCGCGCGGCATCGCTTAGAGCAGTTGTATCCTCTGTGCGGTTCTCCAGCGTCACCATAGTAAGAGCAACATGATTTTCTTTAACCATGACATCACGGACCCACTGCAGTTCAGTCAAACTTACGCCCAATTGCGGTTCCTGCAACGGCTGCAATAGTTCAAGTATCTGTTCTTTTGATAACATCAGACAGCACCTCAGCTTTATCTATTGGCATGTAATTAGGTATGCTGATTCAATTATATCATTACCTTTCTCATTGTGACTAACTTTTAGGACGTTCTCCTGACGAATAACGGAGAATCCCGTTATAGATGGATGCAGCCACTTTACGCTGATAGGTTTCATCTGCAAGAAGACGCGCCTCTTCCGGGTGAGAAAGGAACCCTACCTCCACAAGTGCCGAGGGAATTTTTAACGCCTGGAGCAAATAAACGGTATTTACCGTTTTCGCGATTCGATCTGTATTTTCCAGATTACGAATCATTTCTTGCTGAAGCAGATTGGCTAATCCTGCATTATCGGGATGATTGGGTGTATAAAAAACTTGAGCGCCACTCCAGCGGTTCGAAGGTACACTGTTCATATGAATGCTGATAAAGAGATCTGCCTGCTTATCCTCGATTCTTCTTACTCTTTGTTTCAGATCTTCCGTCTTGCGTTTGGAGTAACCTTTCGTATCTGAAGCAGCCAAATCGGTGTCTATTTCTCGGGTCATCACAACCAAGGCCCCTGCTTGCTGCAGATAATCTCGTACGTACAGCGCAATGGATAAATTGATATCTTTCTCAATGACTCCCTGCTTACTCACTGCTCCCCCATCTGGCCCACCATGTCCTGCATCAATGGCAATGACTTTTCCCGCTAATGGCAGCCCCCAGTAACCGGACATTTTGGAGGAGGGCAACTCATACGTCACCACCGCCACAAACATGGCAAGCAAACAAAGGCTTAACATGACCCTCTTCATGGTGCGTAACCTAATCCAGATCACAAAGTGCTTCCCCATATTTTTACGCATAAAAAAACCACCTCGTCCCTTTAAATGACTCTAATCATCTATATGGGACAAGATGGACAAATATACCGTTAGGAGCGGACTTGCTCTGCCATTCCTTCAATCAGCACCTCAGCTACCTCTGGGCGCGTAAATTCAGGTGGAGGGCATTGGCCATCTCGTAGCAAGCCACGTACTTTCGTGCCAGACAGAGCCATGTGGTGTTCTTTATCATGCGGGCAGGTTTTGCTTGATGCCATGTTGCCACATTTGGTGCAGAAAAAACTATGTTCAAAGAACAAAGGCGTGATACCGAGTTCTTCCGGTGTGAAGTTAGTAAAGATCTCCTGCGCTTCATATGTTCCGTAGTAGTCACCCACACCTGCATGGTCGCGACCTACAATAAAGTGAGTACAACCATAATTTTTACGTACCATCGCGTGGAAAATGGCCTCTCTTGGACCAGCATACCGCATAGCTGCCGGAAATACGCCTAGAAACGCACGATCAGCCGGATAATAGTTCTCCAGCAAAACCAGATAACTCTTCATTCGTACATCGGCAGGCACGTCATCAGACTTCGTTTCGCCTACAAGCGGATTTAAGAACAGGGCGTCCACAATCTCCATTGCACTCTTCTGAATGTACTCATGGGCACGATGGACCGGATTACGCGTCTGAAAACCAACAACCGTCTTCCAGCCCTTATCCTGGAACGTTTTCCGTGTCTCAGCAGGATCATAATAGAACTGTTCGAACTTGGCCGGTTTGGGACGATTCAGCACTTGAATTGGACCTCCTACATACGTTGCAGGTCGTTCCAGCAGTTTCTTCACACCCGGGTGCTCTGGATCATCCGTCTTGAAGACACGACGTGCTTCTTCACCCTGATCTACTTTATATAAGCTCTTCACTTCCAGCAATCCATAGGTTACTCCGTCATTATCGCCAATAAGTGCCAAAGTCTCACCGATCTGGAGTGATGCAGCCTGCTGCTCATCTACAGCTAAGGTAATGGGGATACTCCAGACTGTTCCGTCAGCAAGACGCATACGAGATATAACTGAAAGATAGTCTTCTTCATTCATGAAACCTTGAAGCGGTGAGAATGCACCCACACCAATGAGATCCAAATCCGAAATTGTCCAGCTGTTAATACGTAAAGAGGACAGTTTCTCACTCTCTCGTAATAATTGTTCCCGTTCTTCTCCTTGTACGACACGCTGTATCAGCGTACCTCCATGAGGCAGAATCGAAGTCATCTTGTCAGCTCCCTGTTTCACCATTTTTTATATCATCAAGAATGATTCTAGTGCATTATTAAGTCCATCACTTATTCTGAATAAATTATTTATGAAGACCACATTCCGTTTTTTCGTTCCCAGACCAGCGTCCCGCACGTGGATCTTCTCCTGGCATAACCTGACGTGTGCAATACTCACAACCGATACTCGGGTAATTTTGATCATGCAGCGGATTGTACACAACATTATTAACACGAATATAATCCCATACATCCTCTGTAGTCCAATGTGCAATCGGGTTGAACTTCATAAGTCCAAACTTAGCATCATATTCGACCTTTTTGGAATTTGCACGTGTCGGTGCTTGATCTCTCCGAATACCGGTAATCCATGCATCATACTGGGATAGAATACGTGTCAGCGGCTCAACCTTCCGAATATTACAGCAAGCATTAGGATCCGACTTCCACAATTGTTCTCCATGTTGAGCTGCCTGCTCCTCCGGAGTAATTTTCGGAGCCACACGTACAAAATCAAGATTGTATTTCTCTTTCATTTTGTCACGAGTTTCGTATGTCTCCTTAAAATGAAAATCAGTATCTAGATAAAATATATCCGTGGATGGGCTAATCTTCTGAAGCATATCTACAAGTACAACATCCTCCGCACCGAAGCTGCATGCAAAAGTGATATTTGGAAACGTCTCAATAGCATAACGAATAATATCCTCTGGACTTGCGTTTTCCAATTCTTCAGCCTTCGTCCGTGCAAGTTCTTCTTTCTCCAACAAGTTCATGTCTGCATTTCCCCCATTCTGCATTTCAACAATCACTAAAGCCGACTAATCTAATATGAATTATGTATAGTATAAATCTTTCATGGGGGATGTCAATGCCTGCCATATGGTAAAAAACATCAGTTTCGGCCCATTTTTTTGTTGTTCGTTTTGAATATAATTTGGTGTTAATTATGCATTTAAACGATTTGTGGATAAAAGCATCCATGTGTAACGTCTTCGACTTTTATTTTATCCTTATCTCTTCGTCATTGAAATCCTTTGCCACTGCTGGGTTTATGGTGCCAATTTGATAAAACGATGTATAGAATAACTCTATAGAATCGAAGGAATATAGAAAAACGAGAAGGATTTAATAATGAGATAAATGCGGGAATCCTATTCTTCAATTGTAAGGGACCTTTATCAAAACCATAAGAAAAACTGATGAAAATTGAGAATGAAAAATGAATGATTACAACCATTATGATGTTCCTAACCTGCAAATTTGATCTTTGTGCTATAGGAGGGTTGCGTTTACTGGAGTATTAGCTGGAGGAAGAAACTTTAACCGATACAGAGGAACCCGAAGCTACTTTGGTGCATCTTCTAAAGTAAAGAACATTTAATACACCTATTGGTCTGTAAATACAAAAAAGCCTTTGACCGAGGCCAAAGGCTTGTAATGCATATTAACGTTTGGAGAACTGAGGTGCGCGACGTGCGGCTTTGAGACCGTATTTTTTACGCTCTTTCATCCGTGGATCACGAGTCAGGAATCCTGCTTTTTTCAGGGAAGCACGGTATTCCGGATCTGCTTTCAACAGAGCGCGGGAGATACCATGACGGATTGCGCCGGCTTGACCGGAGATTCCGCCACCATGAGCAATAACAAGAACGTCATAGTTGTTGAGCGTTTCTGTCAAGTTCAGTGGTTGTTTTACGATCAGTTTGAGTGTTTCCAAACCGAAGTATTCATTAATATCACGTTTATTGATGACAATGCGTCCTTCACCCGGTACAAGGCGAACACGTGCTACCGAATGTTTACGACGACCTGTCCCATAGTATTGTACTTGTGCCATGAAACTGTCCTCCTTTTAATTAACCGCGAAGTTCGTAAACTTCTGGTTTTTGTGCTGCATGTGGATGCTCAGTGCCTCTGTACGCTTTAAGTCTCAACTTCATTTTCTCGCCCATGCGAGTTTTAGGAAGCATACCGCGAACAGCCAATTCCAACATACGCTCAGGTTTGTTTTTAACCATCTCTTCAGCTGTAGTTACTTTCAAACCACCTGGGTGCATTGAGTGACGGTAGTATTTTTTACCTTGCATTTTCTTACCAGTCAATACGATTTTCTCAGCATTGATGATAACAACGAAATCGCCAGTGTCCACATGTGGAGTGAATTGTGGCTTGTGTTTGCCGCGAATCAAAGCTGCCGCTTCGCTCGCCAAACGTCCGAGGGTTTTGCCTTCAGCATCAATGATGTGCCATTGGCGCTCAACTTCGTTAGGCTTCGCCATGTACGTAGTACGCATGAAAAGTTCCTCCTTAAAATGTTCAAAATCATCATTTTCATTTATCTTCGTTCGTTAAGTTATAACTTTAGGTGTTGATGGATTGTAAATTTGATGTGAACCTCTTAATTGGGGCTGTGGGAAAGCCATTAAGAAAACACAACTTTTATATTACATGATAGGCGATTAAATCGCAAGTGTTAATTAAGCTTTTCACTCACCAAATTTAATCTTTTTTGTATTCAAGATCCCAGAGCATTAAACCGCAGCTAACTGCAGTAGGTCCTGCAGCAGATCGATTACATGCAGCAATCATATTTGGTACATCAGAGGCTTTCCGTTTGCCCTCTCCGATCTCCAGCAGTGTACCTACAATGATACGAACCATATGCTGCAAAAAGCCGTTACCACTCACATAAATGTGAATGACACCCTGATCGCGCGGATGGTCTCTGCACATTGATCGGTCCACTTCCATCCATGCTTCGTACACCGAACGGACATGATTCTCTTTCTGAGACTTGCGTGAAGCAAAAGAGGTAAAATCATACGTCCCTATGAAATGTCGTAAGCCCTCCTGCATTGCCATAATATCAAGCTTCGCATGATGATGATATTGCAGTCTTCTGTTGAATACATCCGGAAATTGATTCGCATTGACTGTATAACGATACGTTTTCTTTTTCGCTGCATAGCGAGAATGAAAATCAGCCGAAACTTCAATCGCATCAATAACGACAATATCGGAGGGTAATCTGGAGTTGAGTGCAATACACCAACGTTCAATCGGGATCTGGGACTCCGTAGGAAAATTGAAGATTTGTCTGCGGGCGTGAACACCTGCATCTGTTCGGCCTGAACCTGTAATTTTAACCTTCTCACCGGTTAAAGCACGAATCGCATCTTCAAGATGATCCTGAATGGTATTCCCACCCGGCTGTACTTGGAAGCCGAAATAGGCAGTGCCATCATAAGTTAACGTCATACATAAGTTCCGCATTATTACCACACCTTTGTTCCATACTATACATATCCCTATCCCGAACAGCAAAAGAAGCCCCTTACGGAGCTTCTATTACAGCACGAATTCCGAAATGAAGAGAAAAAAAGGGTTAATCCAGAATCGTTGATTCTGTCCCCTTTCCTCATCTCATCTGTTTTACGCGCGGTCTACCAGTTCCAAGTAAACCATTGGCGCTGCGTCACCACGACGAGGTCCCAGTTTCAAGATACGAGTGTATCCACCTGGACGCTCAGCGTAACGACCGGACAATTCGCTAAACAGTTTTTGGATTGCATCTTGCTCACCATCGATAGTTTCGCGGCGAACATAAGCTGCCACTTGGCGACGGGCATGAAGATCTCCCTTTTTCGCTTTAGTGATCAGTTTTTCAGCAATAGAACGAACCTCTTTTGCTTTCGCTTCAGTTGTCTGAATGCGTTCGTATAAGAACAGGTCGGTTACCAGGTCACGGAACAAAGCTTTACGTGCGCTGGAATTACGGCCCAACTTTTGGTATGCCATTGTTTTCCCTCCTTCACTTCAAGCACTCGGCTGTCTATTCTTCTGTACGGAGTCCCAAACCAAGTTCCTCAAGCTTCTCTTGAACTTCTTCCAAAGACTTGCGTCCGAGGTTACGGACTTTCATCATGTCTTCTTCTGTTTTCGTAGTCAGCTCTTGTACGGTATTAATACCGGCACGTTTGAGGCAGTTGTAGGAACGAACAGAGAGATCCAGCTCTTCGATCGTCATTTCGAGTACTTTTTCTTTTTTGTCTTCTTCTTTTTCGACCATAATCTCTGCATCTTTCGCTTCGTCTGTAAGACCCACGAAGAGCATCAGATGCTCGGTCAAAATTTTAGCGCCAAGGCTTACAGCCTCTTCAGGACGAATACTTCCGTCAGTCCAAACTTCCAACGTGAGCTTGTCATAGTTGGTTACTTGGCCGACACGCGTATTTTCCACAGCGTAGTTAACGCGGCTGATCGGGGTGAAGATGGAATCGACTGGGATGACGCCGATCGGCTGGTCATCGCGTTTATTCCGATCTGCCTGGACGTAGCCGCGACCGCGATTGGCAAAAATACGCATGTGAAGTCTCGAACCTGGTCCGAGCGTAGCAATGTGCAAATCCGGGTTAAGGATTTCCACATCGGAGTCAGCACGGATATCTCCAGCCGTAATTGCTCCTTCGCCTTCAGCATCAATCTCGAGCACTTTCTCCTCATCAGAATGAATTTTAAGCGACAAAGCTTTCAGGTTAAGAATGACCTCCGTAACATCTTCCATTACGCCAGGAACTGTAGCAAATTCATGCAGAACGCCATCGATTTGAACCGAAGACACTGCCGCACCCGGCAGTGACGAGAGCAAGATTCGGCGAAGCGAGTTTCCAAGCGTCGTACCGTATCCGCGCTCCAGCGGTTCTACTACGAATTTCCCATAGGTGCCATCATCGTTGACGTCTACCGTCTCAATTTTCGGCTTTTCGATTTCAATCACTGCAATACCCCTCCTTCAAAACGTCGGTCCTCTATGAAACATTTACCTTCTCTTGCGAAAACATGTAGTAGTATGCCTAAACAACCATTATTAGCAGATTGTGCCGGAAATATACCACACGCAGGGGCAAATCTCATTAGACACGACGACGTTTTGGAGGACGGCATCCGTTATGCGGGACTGGAGTTACGTCTTTGATCAGGTTAACTTCAAGACCAGCAGCTTGCAAAGAGCGGATCGCTGCTTCACGGCCTGCGCCTGGCCCTTTAACCATAACCTCAACGGCTTTCATCCCATGTTCCATTGCAGCTTTGGCAGCAGTCTCAGCAGCCATTTGTGCAGCAAACGGAGTCGATTTACGGGAACCTCTGAATCCGAGGCCGCCGGAGCTTGCCCACGAAATTGCGTTTCCGTGAGGGTCCGTAATGGTAACGATAGTGTTATTGAACGTGGAGCGGATATGTGCCACGCCAGATTCAATATTTTTACGGTCACGACGTTTAGTACGTACGACTTTTTTCGGTTTAGCCATTTTCTCTTATCCCCCCTTATTATTTCTTCTTGTTCGCTACAGTACGACGAGGACCTTTACGAGTACGAGCATTCGTTTTCGTACGTTGTCCACGAACAGGCAGACCACGACGATGACGAACTCCACGGTAACAACCGATCTCCGTCAAACGTTTAATATTCAAAGAGATTTCACGACGCAGGTCACCTTCTACTTTGACCTCTTTGTCGATACTTTCACGCAATTTGCTGACTTCATCTTCCGTCAAATCACGGACACGAGTGTCCCGATTGATGCCTGTTGTGCTCAGAATTTTCTGGGAAGTCGTTTTACCGATTCCGAAAATATAAGTCAAGGCGATCTCAACGCGCTTATCACGTGGCAAATCCACACCAGCTATACGTGCCATTTTACGCTACACCCCCTTCTTTAACCTTGTTTTTGTTTGTGTTTCGGATTTTCACAGATAACCATAACATTCCCTTTGCGGCGAATGACTTTGCATTTTTCGCAAATCGGCTTGACCGAAGGTCTTACCTTCATGTGAATTACCTCCTCAAAGTTTTGCTAAGCAAAACCCTCTTCGTAAGCATTGACCTTGTTTTACCATTGTAAAACCGGCTTCGAAGCTTTCGCAAGTTTTGCCGGGCAAAACCCGCTTCATAAGCTTCACAGTTCATTGCAACTGTCTACTACTATTTACGGTAAGTTATACGACCTTTTGTCAAATCATAAGGTGATAACTGAACAACTACTTTGTCTCCAGTCAGGATACGAATAAAGTGCATCCGCAACTTGCCGGAAACGTGAGCGAGAATTTGATGACCGTTCTCAAGCTCAACCTTGAACGTTGCATTCGGTAGCGGTTCGAGAACCGTACCTTCCACTTCAATGACATCTTCCTTGGCCATTAGTCAGTCTCCTTTCTCTTCAGCTTGAATGTTGGTGGATTCCAGAAACGAATGAACCGCATAGCGGAGCTTTCCGTTTGTCACCCGACCACTCTCGTTTAAACTGTTTACAACCTCGCTGCTAATCATCGGCTGGAGTTCAAGATGAAGAATATTCTTCTTCTTGGGTTGATCAAACTTACGTTTGTCCCCATCCGCAATATATACGAACTTACTGTCCGCTATAGCAACAATTACTGCGGCTTGGTCCGCATTGCGGCCTTTACGGATCTTCACAAGTTGACCGAGCTGCGGATTAGACTGATTGTTCATGCCTTATCACCTACGCATTCAGTTTTGTGAAAATTTCCATGCCTTCTTGTGTAACTGCTACGGTGTGTTCAAAGTGGGCGCATAACGATCCATCAACAGTGACGACAGTCCAGTTATCTTCCAACGTTTTCACATACCGTCTACCTGCGTTAACCATCGGCTCTATGGCCAGCACCATGCCCGCTTTAAGCCGTGGTCCCCGATCAGGAAGACCATAGTTCGGAATCTGTGGTTCTTCGTGCAGATCCGCTCCTATACCGTGACCGACATATTCACGTACTACCGAGAACCCTTCATCTTCAATATATTTCTGAATCGCATGAGATATTGTAAACAAGCGAACGTCCGGTTTTACCAGCGCCAGACCTGCGTATAACGAAGCCTCGGTAACGTCCAGAAGACGACGGGCTTCTTCGGAAATACGGCCGACTGGATAAGTCCAGGCGGAATCTCCGTGATAACCCTGGTACTGCGCGCCAATGTCAAACGTAACGATATCGCCCTCGTTCAACTTTCGTTTGCCGGGAAATCCATGCACCAACTCTTCATTCACTGAAGCGCACACACTGGCAGGGAAACCGTTATAACCTTTGAAAGACGGCACAGCTCCTTGACTGCGGATGTATTGATCGGCCATATGGTCAAGTTCTCCAGTCGTAATACCGGGAGCGATATGCTCTGCCAAGAGACGATGCGTTTCCGCAACAATTCTCCCTGCTTCCCTCATCAAGCCCAGTTCCGTTTCGGACTTACCAATGATCATTCAATTAACCTCGCAGCAGGGACACGATTTCATGAGAAACTTGATCGATATCCTGCTCTCCGTCCATTTGACGAAGAAGGCCTTTGTTCTCATAAAATGTGAGGAGTGGTGCTGTTTTGTTGATATATTCGTCGAGACGTGTGCCTACGCTCTCTTCATTATCATCAGAGCGCTGGTACAAGTCACCGCCGCATTTATCACAAATACCTTCCTGCTTGGGCGGATTGAACACGACATGATATGTGGCGCCACAGTTCTTACAAATACGACGACCCGTCAAACGGGCGAGCAATTTGTTGCGGTCCACTTTCAGGTTGATTACATGATCGAGACCTGAGTTCAGTCGATCCAGAATGCCATCGAGCGCTTCTGCTTGAGACAGGGTTCTTGGAAATCCATCCAAGAGGAATCCTTCTCTGCAATCAGGCTGCTGCAAACGTTCTTCAACAATGCCGATGGTTACATCATCTGGTACGAGCAATCCTTGATCCATATATTCTTTGGCTTTCAGGCCAATGGGAGTTCCCTGCTTAATCGCCAGACGAAATGCATCGCCTGTTGAAATGTGGGGAATACCGAACTCTTTCACAATGACGTCTGCTTGCGTTCCTTTTCCTGCCCCCGGAGGGCCCATGAATAGGATGTTCACGTTATGTCACTCCCTCCAAGACTACCCTACATCAACAAACAGCACAATAGGTGCCGGCAAGTAAATCTTAGCTTGACCGGTACCTATTGCCTATTTATTGATAAAACCTTTGTAGTGGCGTTTGATCAATTGGCTTTCGATTTGCTTCATGGTATCCAGCGCAACACCGATAACGATCAGGAGAGAAGTTCCTCCAATTTGCGCTGATTGAGGCAAACCAGAAAGTGCCCCCAAGATTACAGGCAGAACGGAAATTACTGCCAAGAAGATGGCACCTGCCGTTGTCAAACGAGTCATGACACGGGTCAGATATTTCTCGGTTGCTTTACCCGGACGAATGCCTGGGATGTAACCGCCGTTCTTTTTCATGTTGTCAGCCATCTGCTGTGGATTCATCTGTACAAAAGTATAGAAGAATGTGAACCCGAAAATCATCACTACATAGAGTAACATACCCAGAGGTTTGTGAGTAGTGAGATTGGCTCCGATCCACTGTGCCCACGTACGATCAGCCCAGAAGTTTGCGATGATCGATGGGAACATCAACAGAGATGAAGCAAAGATGACAGGGATAACACCTGCTGCATTAATCTTCAGCGGGATATGTGTGTTCTGTCCACCGTACATTTTGTTACCTACGACACGTTTAGCGTACTGTACAGGAATTTTCCGAATCGCCTGCTGGATGTAAATGACACCTATGATAATCAGCACAATAACAATTGCGACGATTACCCCTTTAAGAATGTTCATGAACAGTTGATCAGCTTGGATGAAGTCGGATTCGATCGTTTGTTTGATAATATTAGGTACCGTTGATAGGATACCCGCAAAGATCAAAATCGAAATCCCGTTTCCTATGCCCTTTTCGGTGATCTGCTCACCAAGCCACATTAGGAATGAAGTACCGGCCGTAAGTACAATTGCGATCAAGATATAATCTGCAAATGTTGCGTTAGGCACCATTTCTGTATTGTACAAGCGGTTGAATCCGATCGACGTACCAAACGCTTGAATCAATGCCAGACCTACCGTTAAATAACGGGTCAGTTGTGCAGATTTCTTCTTACCTTGTTCACCCTGCTTTGCCCACTCCGCTAATTTAGGAATAACGTCCATGGAAAGCAGCTGCACTATGATAGACGCAGTGATGTAAGGCACGATCCCGAGCGCAAATATCGAGAACTGGAAGAGCGCTCCACCCGAGAACGTATTGAGAAGTCCAAAAACTTCTTTACCCGCAGAATTTGTCGCTTCGAACACATCTTTGTTAACTCCCGGTACGGGAACAAAGGAGCCGATGCGGTAAATGATCAGTACAAAAAGGGTAAATAATACCCTTTTGCGCAGATCTTCAACCCGCCAGATATTCTTTAGGGTCTTGAACATTAAATCACCTCAGTTGTACCGCCGGCAGCTTCAATTTTCTCAATAGCAGATTGAGAAAACTTGTTAGCTTTAACAGTCAGCTTCACAGTGACATCACCGTTACCCAGGATTTTGATTCCGGATTTAGCGTTTTTAACTACGCCGTTCGTCATCAAGAATTCTGGAGTTACTTCAGTACCCGCAGCAAAACTGTTCAGGTCTTCAGTATTCACAACTGCATATTCTTTGCGAGTTGGGTTTACAAAACCACGTTTTGGCAAGCGACGATACAATGGATTTTGTCCACCTTCGAAGCCTGGACGTACTCCACCGCCAGAACGAGCGTTTTGTCCTTTGTGACCGCGACCTGATGTTTTACCTGTACCACTACTTGGACCGCGACCAAGACGTTTACGTTCTTTGCGGGATCCAGGAGATGGTGAAAGCTCATGTAACTTCATCGTTCGTTGCACCTCCTTAAAGATTTGTGGGATTAACCCGTTTTTAAGCTTCTACTTCTTTAACAGCAACCAAGTGGCTTACTTTGTTAATCATACCACGGATGGCAGGATTATCGTTTTGTACCACTTTGCTATTGATTTTGCGCAAACCCAATGTTTTCACAGTTGTTCTTTGCGTCTCCGGACGTCCGATCAAGCTGCGGACGAGGGTAATTTCTAATTTAGCCATGAGAATTCCCTCCTTAACCCAGAAGCTCTTCGACGGATTTTCCGCGCAGTTTAGCCACGTCTTCAGCACGCTTCAAACGGGACAAACCTTCCAAAGTCGCATTGACCATGTTCATGGAATTCGAAGAACCCAGAGATTTTGTCAAAATGTCACCTACACCAGCAAGTTCGAGAACCGCACGTACAGGACCACCAGCGATAACACCAGTACCTTCAGATGCTGGTTTCAACAGCACGCGTCCTGCGCCGAACTTACCTGTTACCAAGTGAGGAATCGATGTTCCTACGAGTGGAACGTGTACAAGGTTTTTCTTAGCGTCTTCAATACCTTTGCGAATTGCATCAGGTACTTCGCCCGCTTTACCGATACCAGCTCCAACCCAGCCGTTGCCGTCGCCGACTACAACCAGTGCGCTAAAGCTGAAACGGCGTCCGCCTTTTACTACTTTAGCTACGCGATTAATATTTACAACTCTTTCAGTCAGTTCCAAAGTATTCGGATCTACACGCAAGTCGTTAACCTCCTTTTGAAAAATATCTTAAAACTCAAGTCCTGCTTCACGAGCCGCTTCAGCCAATGCTGCGATACGACCATGGTACAGATAACCGCTACGGTCAAATACGATGTTGGAAACACCTTTGTCTTTAGCACGTTTAGCAACGAGTTCGCCAACTTTACGAGCTGATTCAACAGATGCACCATTTTTGATGTCAGTGCTCAATTCTTTGTCTACGGTAGACGCGGAAGCGATTGTTACACCAGCAACATCATCGATGATTTGAGCATACATATGTTTACCAGAACGGAATACGTTCAAACGAGGACGTGCTGCCGTTCCTTGGATTTTCTTACGAACACGCAGGTGTCTTTTCAGACGTGCCTTGTTTTTATCTGTTTTCGTAATCATCTCAGGGATTCACTCCTTTCAGGTTACCTCGCTGGCTTCAAACCGGAAGCCACGGGGTATATTAGAAACACAAGAAGCAAGCAAGCCGAAAACCGCGCAAAGGCGGTAAGAAAAATCTTATTTCTTCTTACCGGCTTTACCTTCCTTACGGATGATACGCTCGCCTTCATATTTAATACCTTTACCTTTGTACGGCTCAGGTTCACGAACGGAACGGATTTTAGCAGCGTAAGCACCTACACGCTCTTTATCGATTCCGCGAACGATGATTTTCGTATTCGAAGGAACTTCGAATTCGATTCCCGCTTCCGGTGTAATTTCAACCGGGTGAGAGTAGCCAACGTTCAGAACGATTTTATCTCCGGATTTGCTTGCACGATATCCGACCCCAACCAGCTCCAGAGATTTTGCGAATCCTTCAGTAACACCACTCACCATGTTGTTTACAACGCTACGCGTTGTGCCGTGCAAAGAACGGTGAGTTTTGTTATCGGAAGGACGCACAACTGTAATTTCGTTGTTTTCAACTGTTACCTTCATATCTTTATGAAGTTCACGAGTCAAAGATCCTTTTGGTCCTTTTACCGTAATAACGGTGTTGTCCAGTGTGATGTCCACACCACTTGGTACTGTAATTGGTTTGCGACCAATACGAGACATATGTTGCACCTCCTATCTTGTGACGTTATATTACCATACGTAGCAGACGACTTCTCCGCCGGATTTTGATTGACGAGCTTCTTTGTCCGTCATGATACCTTTGGATGTCGAGATGATAGCGATACCCAGACCACCAAGTACACGAGGTACTTCGTTGCTTTTCGTGTAAACACGAAGACCAGGTTTACTGATTCTTTTCAGACCAGTAATAACACGCTCGTTATTTTGACCGTATTTCAGGAAAACACGGATAATCCCTTGTTTGTTATCATCGATAACTTCAGCGTCACGGATGAAACCTTCACGCTTCAGGATATCGGCGATTTGTTTTTTCATTGTCGAAGCAGGCATTTCTACCGTTTCGTGACGAACTGTGTTCGCGTTACGAATACGAGTAAGCATATCTGCAATTGGATCAGACATAGTCATTGTGAGTTAACCTCCTTCCCGTTCAGGACTTTTTACCAGCTTGCTTTTTTCACGCCAGGGATCTGGCCTTTATAAGCTAATTCACGGAAGCAAATTCTGCAAATTTTGAACTTTTGCAGGACCGAATGTGGACGTCCGCAACGCTCACAGCGTGTATAAGCACGTACTTTAAACTTTGGTGTACGTTGTTGTTTAACTTTCATCGAAGTTTTTGCCACTTAGCCTGACACCTCCTAAATAATTTCGGAGAAAAGGGAGTCTTTCCAGACACCCGGAAACGTTATAGCAACATTATTTTACGAAAGGCATTCCGAGTTGCGTGAGCAATTCACGGGATTCTTCGTCTGTTTTCGCCGTTGTTACGATGACAATATCCATACCGCGGACTTTGTCTACTTTATCATACTCGATCTCTGGGAAGATCAATTGTTCTTTCAGACCCAGTGTGTAGTTACCACGTCCGTCGAAAGCTTTACTCGATACACCGCGGAAGTCGCGGACACGAGGAAGCGTAACGTTGAGCAGTTTATCGAGGAAGAAGTACATGCGCTCGCCGCGCAATGTTACTTTCACACCGATAGGCATGTTCTCACGCAGTTTGAAACCTGCGATAGATTTTTTAGCACGAGTGATTACAGGTTTTTGACCTGCGATCAATTGCAAATCGTTTACTGCGGAATCCAACACTTTGGAGTTTTGGACAGCGTCGCCCACACCCATGTTGATAACGATTTTCTCGATTTTCGGCACTTGCATTACCGTTGTATAGTTAAACTTCTGCATCAAAGCAGGAGCAATTTCGTTCAGGTAACGTTCTTTCATTCTTGCTGCCATGAATCATAGACCTCCTTTCTCATTCGGTTCAATTAGTCGATAATTTCTCCGGAACGTTTAGCAACGCGCACTTTCTTTCCGTTATCCAACACTTTGTAACCTACACGGGTTACTTTTCCGCTCTTTGGATCGATGTGCATTACGTTGGAAACGTGAATCGGAGCTTCCTTCTCGATAATGCCGCCTTGCGGATTTTGCTGGTTAGGCTTCTGGTGTTTTTTAATCATGTTAACACCTTCCACAAGGACGCGGTTCTCACGAGGATAAGCAGCGATGACACGGCCTTTTTTACCTTTGTCTTTACCGCTGATCACCATAACTGTATCTTCTTTTTTAACATGAAGTTTATTGTTATGGGATTCCAGAACTTTTTTCACTCTTGGCATTTCGTACACCTCCTGTTTCTAACATCACGAGATTAAGCTTTAGATAACTTCTGGGGCCAAGGAAACGATTTTCATGAAGTCTTTCTCGCGAAGTTCACGAGCAACAGGTCCGAAAATACGTGTTCCACGCGGGCTTCTGTCGTCTTTTACAACAACCGCTGCATTTTCATCAAAACCGATGTAGGAACCGTCTTTACGACGTACAGAACGCTTCGTACGAACGACAACCGCTCTAACTACATCACCTTTTTTGACAACGCCGCCTGGTGTTGCTTGTTTTACAGAACAAACGATCAGATCACCGATTTGAGCTGTACGACGTCCCGTACCGCCGAGTACGCGGATACACATCAGTTCCTTCGCACCGGAGTTGTCAGCCACAGTCAAACGTGTAAATGGTTGAATCATTTAGTATTCCTCCTTTCAGCTATGCTGCTGATGCATTAGATGATAACCGCTTTTTCTACGATTTCAGTAAGTCTCCAGCGTTTATCTTTCGAAAGCGGACGAGTCTCCATGATTTTCACCGTGTCACCGATTTTCGCAGTGTTTTCTTCGTCATGCGCTTTGAATTTTTTAGTAACCTTAATGCGTTTATGGTACAAGTTGTGTTTTTTGTAAGTTTCTACAGCAACAACAATCGTTTTGTCCATTTTATCGCTGACCACTTTACCGGTTTGCACTTTACGTGCGTTACGTTCTTCGCTCATTGTTGGCCTCCTTCCTGATTACGGACGGATTATACATCCGATCCCTAATTAACCGATTCCCAATTCTCTTTCACGGATAATGGTTTTAGCACGAGCTATTTCTTTCCGCACATCACGGATTCGAGTCGGGTTATCCAGCTGACCGGTAGCGAGTTGAAAGCGGAGGTTAAAGAGTTCTTCTTTAAATCCGGCAATCTTTTGCTCGATTTCAGCAGAGGTTAGGTTGCGAAATTCACTAGCTTTCATTTGCTTCACCACCCAATTCTTCACGTTTCACAAACTTCGTTTTGATTGGCAGTTTATGAGCGGCAAGACGCATTGCTTCACGAGCAACATCCTCCGGTACACCAGCAAGTTCAAACATGATCTTACCTGGTTTCACAACTGCAACCCATTTTTCTACGTTACCTTTACCGCTACCCATCCGAACCTCGAGAGGCTTTTGAGTGATTGGTTTGTCTGGGAAGATCTTGATCCAAACTTTACCACCACGTTTGATGTAACGAGTCATCGCAATACGAGCCGCTTCGATTTGACGGTTCGTAATCCAAGCCGGTTCCGTAGCTTGCAGACCATATTCACCAAAGTTCAGCGTAGTTCCGCCTTTAGCTTGGCCCTTCATATGTCCACGTTGTTGCTTACGGTGTTTTACACGTTTTGGTACCAACATGATTAGTTGCCTCCTTCCTTAGCAGCTTGTTTCTTAGCCGTAGGAAGAACCTCTCCACGATAGATCCATACTTTCACGCCGATACGGCCGTAAGTAGTATGAGCCTCTGCTGTACCGTAGTCGATGTCGGCACGAAGCGTGTGCAGTGGAACAGTTCCTTCGCTGTAGCCTTCCGAACGAGCAATCTCAGCACCGCCAAGACGTCCGCCCACTTGAGTTTTAATACCTTTTGCACCAGAGCGCATTGTTCTTTGAATAGCTTGTTTCAGAGCACGACGGAAAGAAACACGACGTTCCAATTGTTGTGCGATGCTTTCAGCTACCAGGATTGCGTCCAGGTCTTGATTCTTAATTTCAGAAATGTTGATGTGTACTTTTTTACCGCCTGCGATTTTCGTAATTTGATTACGCAGATTTTCAACTTCCGAACCACCCTTACCGATAACCATACCTGGTTTCGCAGTGTGGATCGTTACGTTTACGCGGTTAGCCGCTCTCTCGATTTCAACACGAGACATAGCGGAGTCTTTCAATTTATTTTTCAGGAATTCACGAATTTTCACGTCTTCCATCAAAAGATCGCCGAAGTCTTTACCTGCATACCACTTAGATTCCCAGTCACGGATAATTCCGACACGGAGTCCGACTGGATTTACCTTTTGGCCCACACATTTCCCCTCCTTCTACTTTTCAGATACCACCAAAGTGATGTGGCTAGTACGTTTGTTAATACGACTTGCACGTCCCATTGCACGAGGGCGGAAACGTTTCATTGTCGGTCCTTGGTTCACGTAAGCTTGCGAGATAACCAAGTTATTAACATCCAAAGAATAGTTATGTTCCGCATTCGCAATAGCGGAATTAAGCAACTTCTCAACGATAGGAGAAGCGGATTTCGGAGTGTGACGGAGAATGGCAACCGCCTCACCTACTTGCTTGCCGCGAATCAAGTCAACAACGAGTTGAACTTTACGAGGAGCAATCCGGATAAACTTAGCATGTGCTTTTGCTTCCATTGTGTAACCTCCTCTCAAACATTAAAGATATTCATTTATCTTCTTGTTTTCTTATCATCATCAGTATGGCCTTTGTACGTACGGGTTGGAGCGAACTCACCCAATTTGTGTCCGACCATGTCCTCAGTTACGTATACTGGTACGTGTTTACGACCGTCATATACGCCAAATGTGTGTCCGATGAATTGCGGGAAAATTGTAGAACGACGGGACCAGGTTTTAATAACAAGCTTTTTACCGGATGCTTCCATGTCTTCTACTTTTTTCAGCATGTAGCCATCAATGAATGGCCCTTTTTTCAAACTGCGACCCATGTGGAGATCCTCCCTTCAAACGTAGCTATTATGCATCCGCAGATGCCTCACGAAGTTATGCACAATGTGTATTACTTCGTGCGGCGGCGAATGATGTATTTATCAGAAGCTTTATTTTTCTTACGCGTTTTGTAACCAAGAGTAGGTTTACCCCATGGTGACATTGGCGATTTACGTCCGATTGGAGCACGACCTTCACCACCACCGTGTGGGTGATCGTTAGGGTTCATTACTACACCACGAACTTCAGGACGTTTACCCAACCAACGGCTACGACCGGCTTTACCGATTTTGATGAGCTCGTGGTCTTGGTTACCAACAGCTCCAATTGTTGCGCGGCAAACTTTCAAAATACGACGAACTTCTCCGGAAGAGAGACGAACAGAAACGTATTTTTCTTCTTTACCAAGCAATTGAGCTTCTGTACCAGCAGCACGAACCAATTGTCCGCCTTTACCTGGTTTCAACTCGATGTTGTGGATAACAGTACCTACTGGAATATTTTCGAGTGGCAATGCGTTTCCGATTTTGATGTCTGATTCAGGTCCGGAGAATACTTGATCTCCAACTTTCAAACCTTTAGGAGCGATGATATAACGTTTTTCACCATCAGCATAGTGAATCAGAGCGATGTTAGATGTACGGTTCGGGTCATACTCAATCGTAGCAACGCGGCCCGGTATTCCATCTTTAGTACGTTTGAAGTCGATGATACGGTATTTACGTTTGTGTCCACCACCATGGTGACGAACTGTAATTTTACCTTGGTTGTTGCGGCCTGCTTGTTTGCTCAATGGGGCCAACAACGATTTCTCCGGCTGATCTGTGGTGATTTCCTCAAATGTAGAAACGGACATGTTCCGTCTTGCCGGGGATGTTGGTTTATACTTTTTGATTGGCACTGGGTTTCCCTCCTTACTTCAAAAATTCAATTATACAGTTTCAAAGAACTCAAGCGTTTTGCTGTCTTGTGTCAGCGTTACAAACGCTTTTTTCCATTCGCTAGTATATCCGGAATAACGTCCGTACCGTTTTGGCTTAGCTGGAACACGAAGCGTGTTCACGTTTTTCACTTTTACGTTGAAAATAGCTTCCACGGCTTTCTTGATCTCGGTTTTGTTTGCACGGATATCGACTTCAAATACATATTTCAAGTCATTCATCATGTCAGCAGTACGTTCCGTAATAATCGGACGTTTTACAATATCACGAGGATCCTTCATTACGCGAGCACCTCCTCTACCTTCTGAACTGCTTCTTTCGTAATGATCAGTTTGTCGTGCGAAAGCACGTCAAGAACATTAATGCCGTCAGCAGCTACGAATTTCACGCCTGGAATATTCCGTGCGGAAAGAGCCACATTATCATCATAGCTAGGAGCTACGATCAAAGCTTTGCGTCCAACTTTCAAGTTATTCAAGATGGCTGCAAATTCTTTCGTTTTAGGTGAGCTCAGCGTGAGAGCGTCCAGAACGATAATGTCATTGTCGATCACTTTGGATGAAAGAGCTGATTTGATCGCCAAACGGCGAACTTTCTTAGGCAGTTTATACGCATAGCTCCGTGGTGTTGGACCAAATACGATACCGCCGCCTTTCCATTGTGGTGAACGAATTGAACCTTGACGAGCGCGACCTGTACCTTTTTGTTTCCAAGGCTTACGTCCACCGCCACGTACTTCAGAACGTCCTTTTACTTTGTGGGTACCTTGACGAAGGGAAGCGCGTTGCATAAGAACTGCATCGTACAGAACGTGTTGGTTCGGCTCAATTCCGAAAACCGCATCGTTCAATTCAACTTCACCTACTTGGCTACCATCTACATTGTAAACTGATACTTTTGGCATTTTGTGTTCCTCCTTTCTTCAGTGGTTATTTTTTCACTGTTTCTTTAACTTTAATGAGACTGTTTTTCGGTCCAGGAATGGAACCTTTCACGAGCAACACATTACGTTCAGCGTCTACTTTAACTACTTCAAGACGTTGGATTGTAACAGTATCATGTCCCATGTGTCCTGGCAGGCGTTTGCCTTTAGGAACGCGGTTAGCTTGGATCGAACCCATTGAACCAGGGCCACGGTGGTAACGCGAACCGTGTGACATAGGTCCAGTGCTTTGTCCCCAACGTTTGATAACGCCGGCAAAACCTTTACCTTTAGAAATACCCGTTACGTCAACGAATTCGCCTTCAGCGAAAATGTCAGCTTTCAGTTCTTGGCCAACTTCATATTCTGCGATGTTGATACCGCGAACTTCACGAACGTAGCGCTTAGGGGCAGTGTTCGCTTTTTTAGCGTGACCTGCTTCTGGCTTGTTAGCATTTTTCTCTTTCTTATCGGAGTAACCGATTTGAATTGCTTCGTAGCCATCATTCTCAATGTCTTTCTTTTGCAAAACAACACAAGGGCCTGCTTCGATAACCGTTACTGGTACAACGTTACCCTCAGGTGTAAATACTTGAGTCATTCCGAGTTTTTTTCCTAAGATTGCTTTCATGTTGACACCTCTTTTCCTTTATACATGGTCTTTGTTGTAGCTTGTATTACAATTTAATTTCGATATCTACACCGGACGGCAGATCCAAGCGCATCAAGGCATCCACAGTTTGTGGAGTCGGGTTAACGATGTCGATCAAACGCTTATGTGTGCGTTGTTCGAATTGTTCCCGAGAATCCTTGTACTTGTGCACCGCACGAAGAATAGTAATGATTTGTTTTTCAGTAGGAAGCGGAATCGGACCGGATACACCTGCACCCGAACGTTTTGCTGTTTCAACAATTTTCTCCGCGGATTGATCAAGAATTCTGTGGTCGTAAGCTTTCAAACGAATACGAATTTTTTGCTTTGCCATTTTAGTCCCTCCTTCTATCGCCCAATTTTTTATCGGACATACTCCGTGAAAATTTTCTAGCCACTGTCCCATGGCAAAGGGGCCGGGTGTGCCAGTAACCTCTCACATCATCGCAACGTCACAGAACAACATTCATTATTATATAGAAAAGATGGGCGTATTGCAAGCATATTTAAGAAAAACATTTAAACTTATCTTTTCTGCTGAAATGACTTCGTTTAGTGCAGTGTTTATCTTCAATATTCATGCTGCCTTACCAATCCATCTACATTCGTAAATGATGTTCATTTCGTATGACGCAGGTTCCGAAACTATTACATAATAAAAGAGTTCTTTATCCGATGTCGGATAAAGAACTCTTCCGAAGCTTCGTTACAATACAATGTTACTCGTTCCAGTACACTGTTGCATATGCTTTATTCAGCGTTAAGCCGAATTATTTTTGGATCGATGCTACGGAACCTGCACCTACTGTACGTCCGCCTTCACGAATGGAGAACTTAGTTCCTTCTTCAATCGCGATTGGGGAGATCAAGGAAACAGTAACCGTGATGTTATCACCAGGCATTACCATTTCAGTACCTTCAGGCAAGTTGATGATGCCTGTTACGTCAGTTGTACGGAAGTAGAACTGTGGACGGTATCCAGTGAAGAAAGGCTTGTGACGGCCACCCTCTTCTTTAGTCAAAACGTAGATTTGTGCAGTGAATTCTGTGTGTGGCTTAACAGAACCTGGTTTTGCAAGTACTTGACCGCGCTCGATTTGAGTACGATCAACACCACGCAACAATGCACCGATGTTGTCGCCCGCTTGAGCGGAGTCCAACAATTTACGGAACATTTCTACGCCCGTAACTACGGATTTTTTAGTTTCTTCAGTAATACCAACGATTTCGATCTCTTCGCCGACTTTAACAGTACCACGCTCTACACGGCCAGTAGCAACAGTACCACGACCAGTGATGGAGAATACGTCCTCGACAGGCATCAAGAAAGGTTTGTCAGTTTGACGCTCAGGCAATGGGATGTACGTATCGATCTCTTTGAACATCTCAACGATTTTTTGAGCCCACTCACCATCAGGGTTTTGCAGAGCTTCACGAGCGGATCCACGAGTGATTGGAGTATCATCACCTGGGAACTCATATTCGTTAAGAAGGTCGCGAACTTCCATCTCAACCAATTCCAACAACTCTTCGTCTTCAACCATGTCACATTTGTTCAAGAAAACAACAATGTAAGGTACGCCTACTTGACGGGAGAGCAAGATGTGCTCACGAGTTTGTGGCATTGGGCCGTCAGCTGCGGATACTACCAAGATAGCTCCGTCCATTTGTGCCGCGCCAGTGATCATGTTTTTAACATAGTCGGCGTGACCTGGGCAGTCTACGTGAGCGTAGTGACGAGTGTCAGTTTCATACTCAACGTGTGATGTTGAGATTGTGATACCGCGCTCGCGCTCTTCTGGAGCTTTATCGATTTGATCGAATGCAATTGCTGCGCCACCGTAAGTTTTAGACAATACAGTAGTGATTGCAGCAGTCAGAGTTGTTTTACCATGGTCGACGTGACCAATAGTACCAATGTTAACGTGGGGTTTATTACGTTCGTATTTAGCCTTTGCCATTTGAACGTGGCCTCCTTAAAATTATAATTTTATGTTTTCACTAAATGAAGTGCAAAGAATACATGACTCTTATGCACTTTCATTCAATGAGAGAAAACTACTCGGTTCCTTTTGTTTTGGCAACAATCTCTTCAGCGATGCTCTTAGGAACTTCTTCATAGTGAGAAAGCTCCATGGAGAATACGCCGCGTCCTTGAGTACCGGAACGAAGAGTTGTAGAGTATCCGAACATTTCAGACAAAGGTACTTTAGCACGGATGATTTGGGCTCCACTACGGGAATCCATACCTTCGATGCGGCCACGACGGGAGTTAAGCATACCCATAACGTCACCCATATACTCTTCTGGAACGGTTACTTCTACTTTCATGATTGGCTCAAGCAGAACCGGCTTACATTTGTCTTTCGCAGCTTTTAGCGCCATCGATCCGGCAATTTTAAATGCCATCTCGTTGGAATCGACATCATGGTAAGATCCGTCTACGATTGTAGCCTTAACGTCAACAAGCGGGAAGCCTGCGATAACGCCGTTTTTCATTTGCTCTTCGATACCTGCAAGAGCTGGTTGAATGTATTCTCTTGGAACAGAACCACCGACAACCTTACTTTCGAACTGGCTGCCTGTACCCGCTTCGAGAGGTTCGAACTCAACCCATACGTGACCGTATTGACCACGACCACCGGATTGACGCACGAATTTACCTTCAACACGCGCTGGTGCACGGAAAGTTTCACGGTAAGCTACTTGTGGTTTACCCACAGTAGTTTCAACCTTGAACTCACGACGCATACGGTCAATGATGATATCAAGGTGAAGCTCCCCCATACCTGCCAAGATCGTTTGGCCTGTTTCTTCATCAGTATGAGCACGAAGAGTAGGATCCTCTTCAGTCAACTTACCGAGAGCAACACCCATTTTATCTTGGTCAGCTTTGGTTTTAGGTTCAACGGCGATTTCGATAACCGGATCAGGGAAGTTCATTGACTCCAGGATAACCGGATTTTTCTCATCACACAGTGTATCACCTGTACCCGTATCTTTCAAACCTACAGCAGCTGCAATGTCACCGGAGTAAACTTCAGTGATTTCTTGACGGCTGTTTGCATGCATTTGAAGGATACGACCGATACGCTCACGTTTGTTTTTAGTTGCATTCAATACGTAAGATCCGGATTGAAGAACACCGGAGTATACGCGGAAGAATGTCAATTTACCAACGTAAGGGTCAGTCATGATTTTGAATGCCAATGCGGAGAAAGGCTCTTCATCGGATGACTTACGAATTGCTTCAGTTCCATCTTCAAGATGACCAGTGATAGATGGAACGTCTGTTGGAGCCGGCAAGTAGTCGATAACAGCATCCAACATGAGTTGAACACCTTTGTTACGATACGAGGATCCACAGATAACCGGGAAGATCTTAACATCAACAACACCTTTACGGAGGGCCGCTTTGATCTCATCAATAGTGATCTCTTCGCCTTCCAGGTATTTCATTGTCAAATCTTCGTCGAGTTCTGCAACACGCTCAACCAATTCGTTACGGAGTTCTGCAACTTGCTCAACAAATTCCGCAGGAATTTCGGTTTCTTCGATATCTTGTCCAAGGTCATCTTTGTACATATGAGCCTTTTGTGCAACGATATCAATGATACCTTTGAAATCATTTTCAGCGCCGATAGGAAGTTGAATCGCAACTGCGTTCGCTTGAAGGCGATCACGCATGTCAGATACAACGTTCAGGAAGTCAGCACCGATGATATCCATTTTGTTTACATAAGCGATACGAGGTACGCCGTACTTGTCAGCCTGTCTCCATACGGTTTCGGACTGAGGCTCAACGCCTTCTTTCGCACTGAATACACCAACTGCTCCGTCCAATACACGAAGGGAACGTTCAACTTCAACAGTGAAGTCAACGTGTCCCGGGGTATCAATGATGTTAACGCGGTGGCCTTTCCAAGCAGCGGTAGTCGCAGCGGAAGTAATTGTAATTCCGCGCTCCTGTTCCTGTTCCATCCAGTCCATTGTCGCAGCGCCTTCGTGTACTTCACCGATTTTGTGCGTACGTCCTGTGTAGAACAAGATCCGCTCAGTTGTCGTGGTTTTACCCGCATCAATATGAGCCATGATCCCGATATTACGTGTATTTTTCAAGGAGAACTCTCTTGCCATGAAATGGGTCTCCCTTCAAAATTGAAGTTATTATTGTGAACCGAATCCTACCAACGGTAGTGAGCAAACGCTTTGTTCGCTTCAGCCATTTTATGCGTATCTTCACGTTTTTTAACGGAAGCGCCTGTGTTGTTGGAAGCGTCGATGATCTCAGCCGCCAAACGCTCTTCCATTGTTTTCTCACCGCGGTTGCGGGAGTAGTTCACGAGCCAACGTAATCCCAAAGCAGTACGTCTCTCTGGTTTTACCTCGATTGGTACTTGGTAGTTGGCACCGCCGACACGGCGAGCTTTAACTTCCAGGACTGGCATGATATTTTTGATTGCTGCTTCAAATACTTCCATAGGGTCATTACCCGTACGTTCTTGAATCAACTTAAACGCATTATACAGAATGCTTTGAGCAACACCGCGTTTTCCGTCGAGCATGATGCGATTGATCAAACGAGTAACCAGCTTGCTGCTGTATACCGGATCTGGCAACACGTCTCTTTTCGTAACTGGACCTTTGCGTGGCATGGATATCCCCCTTTCTTTCTTCATGAGCACATCCTACACCTCCTGGGATTAACCCAGAAGATATTCAGGACTGCTACTTATAATATTTTAGGCTTTTTTAGCTTTTGGACGTTTAGCACCGTATTTCGAACGAGCTTGCATACGGTTGTTCACGCCTGCAGTATCAAGAGCTCCGCGAACGATGTGATAACGAACCCCTGCAAGGTCTTTAACTTTACCTCCACGGATCAACACAACACTGTGCTCTTGAAGGTTATGTCCGATACCCGGGATATAAGCAGTTACCTCGAGACGGTTTGTCAAACGAACACGGGCATACTTACGAAGTGCAGAGTTTGGTTTACGTGGAGTCATTGTACCTACACGAGTGCAGACACCACGTTTTTGTGGGGCACTGATGTTAGTTGATTCACGTTTCAAAGCATTGAACCCTTTTTGCAAAGCTGGTGATTTGGACTTATCAACTTTAGCTTGACGTCCTTTACGTACCAGTTGGTTAATAGTTGGCATGTGATTGCCACCCCCTTCCTCAATTTTTCATGTTTCTTTATAAACCTCTTACGCTAAGTCCACAGACCCAGGCGGTTCATAAAAAGACAAATGAAAAGTTTTTGCCTTGGAGAATCCCTAAAAGTTCTCGGACAAAAACGTTCCTTACCGTATCATTTTACGACAGCAGCCATTGCTGCTCCTACTCCAATCCCGCAAGCTTTGCCGAGATTTTTCATTGTGTCCACTTTCGTGCACTTCACATTGTGTTGTTCACACAAAGCAATGATTTTGGAAGTAAGCTGCGGATCACAATCTTCAGCCACATAAACTTCAGAAGCCATACCTGTCTGAACCATCCGCGTGGTCTGTTTGGTACCTATTTTGACATGAGCATCTTGCAGACCTTTTTCATTAGACATTGTTCATTCCTCCGAATAGGACCAAATACAATCAGCTACTCACGCACCTTTGATATATTAGCATCTAGCGCAAGCAATGTCAATGCTAATCCTAAAATATTTCATTTAAAGTTTTGCCTCGCCGGGAACGTCCTTCTGTATAAAACAGCCGTCGCCTCCCGGCGTACAAAACTTTAGTTCACCCTAATAATAAGGATGAATCTAGTGAAATATCTTAATCAACCGAAACTGGCTCAAGTTCTTCTACCGAAGATTGGCCATCTTCCGGCTCAGCAAATTTGATGCTGCGGTAACGGTGCATACCTGTACCTGCAGGAATCAGTTTACCGATGATTACATTCTCTTTCAGACCGAGCAACTGATCGACTTTACCTTTGATCGCTGCATCTGTCAGTACACGTGTAGTCTCTTGGAACGAAGCCGCCGAGAGGAAGGAGTCTGTTTCCAGGGATGCTTTCGTAATACCGAGCAAAATTGGTTTTGCAACCGCTGGCTCTTTATCACTCAGAATCGCTGTCTTGTTAGCTCTTTCGTACTCATGCGTATCCACGAACGATCCTGGCAACAATGTAGTGTCCCCTGCATCGACGATACGGATTTTACGCAACATTTGACGGATCATAACTTCAACGTGTTTGTCATTGATTTCTACGCCTTGGTTACGGTATACGCGTTGTACTTCCTGCAAAATGTAGTTCTGTACGCCACGTACGCCTTTAATGCGCAGCATTTCTTTTGGATCGATAGAACCATCTGTCAACTCGTCGCCTGCTTCAATTTCCATGCCTTCGCTAACGCGTACACGAGAACCGTAGGTAACAGAGTAAACTTTGGATTCTGCTTCACCTTGAATTTCAATTTCGCGACGATCTTTCGCTTCGCGAATTTCTTTAACAACACCGTCGATCTCACTGATTGTTGCTTGACCCTTAGGATTACGAGCCTCGAACAACTCCTGGATACGCGGCAAACCTTGCGTAATATCGTCTCCGGCTACACCACCGGTGTGGAATGTACGCATTGTCAGCTGTGTTCCTGGCTCACCAATGGATTGTGCTGCGATAATACCAACTGCTTCACCGATCTCCACGTGTTTACCAGTCGCCAAGTTGCGACCATAACACTTCTTGCAGACACCGTGACGTGCACGGCAGCTAAGTACGGAGCGGATTTGTAGTTTGGTTACGCCAGCTTCGATGATTGCCTCAGCTTTATCAGAGTCAATCAGTTCATTACGGTGTGCAATAATTTCTTTTGTTTCTGGATGACGAACAGTCTCGAAGCAGTATCTGCCTTCAATACGGTCGTAGAGATCCTCAATAACCTCTTTACCATCCTGGATACGACTTACGGTAAAGCCTTTATCTGTACCACAATCATCTTCACGCACGATCACATCTTGTGCCACGTCTACGAGACGACGGGTCAGGTAACCTGAATCCGCTGTACGCAGAGCCGTATCGGCCAAACCTTTACGGGCACCGTGAGTCGAGATAAAGTACTCGAGTACCGTCAGACCTTCACGGAAGTTCGATTTGATTGGGAGTTCAATGATTCGACCGGATGGGTTGGCCATCAGACCACGCATACCGCCCAATTGGGTGATTTGCGATTTGTTACCCCGTGCTTTGGAGTCAACCATCATCATGATGGAATTGTAGCGATCCATCGATTTCATCAGAATCTCGGTGATATCATCTTTCGATTTCGACCAGATATCAATGATGCGGTCATAGCGCTCTTCGTTAGTAATCAGACCACGACGGTATTGGTTCGTAACGATTTGTGCTTTTTCCTCAGACTGTCTAAGAATTTCAAATTTCTCAGGTGGAACGATAACATCCGACACCGCTACAGTGATACCAGCGCGAGTGGAGTATGTGAATCCGAGTTGTTTGATTTTATCCAAAATAACGGCTGTTTCCGTTGTATGATAAATTTCAAAACAACGTGCGATGATAGAACCGAGATATTCTTTACCGACACCACCAGCCAAAGGAGCGTTCATAATCGCTTCTCTAAGGTCAGCACCCTTCTCATAAACAAATGAATGCTCAGCGGTACCCTGGTAGAGGTTCGCACGAGTTGCATCATTGATGTAAGGGAAGCTTGCCGGGAAGATTTCATTAAAGATGATTTTGCCGACCGTAGTCAACATCATTGCATCTTGTTGCTTATCGGTGAAGACTGTTTTGCCAAGCGCTCTAACCGGAATCGCTACACGTGCATGTAAACCTGCAGTACCACGTTGGTACGCGGATACAGCTTCGTTAACCGTGCGCAAGATCATACCTGTTCCCTTTTCTTCCTTGTTGTCCATGGTCAGGTAGTAAGAACCAAGCACCATATCCTGGGAAGGGGTAACAACCGGTTTACCGTCTTTCGGGTTCAAAATGTTACCTGATGCAAGCATCAGGATACGTGCTTCTGCTTGAGCTTCAGCAGACAATGGAACGTGCACGGCCATTTGGTCACCGTCAAAGTCGGCATTGTATGCCGTACATACGAGCGGGTGAAGACGGATCGCTTTACCTTCAACGAGAATCGGTTCAAACGCTTGAATACCGAGTCTGTGAAGTGTAGGGGCACGGTTCAGCAGAACAGGGTGCTCCTTAATTACTTCTTCAAGAACATCCCATACTTCAGGACTTACACGCTCAACTTTACGTTTAGCGCTCTTGATGTTGTGGGCAAGCCCTTTATTTACAAGCTCTTTCATAACAAAAGGCTTGAACAGTTCAAGTGCCATATCTTTAGGCAGACCACACTGATACATTTTCAGGTAAGGTCCAACTACGATAACGGAACGACCGGAATAGTCAACCCGTTTACCGAGCAAGTTCTGACGGAAACGTCCTTGTTTACCTTTCAGCATGTGGCTGAGGGATTTCAAAGGACGGTTACCAGGCCCCGTTACAGGGCGTCCACGACGGCCGTTGTCGATCAATGCGTCAACAGCTTCCTGCAGCATCCGTTTTTCATTTTGCACGATAATGTCTGGCGCGCCCAAGTCAAGCAAACGTTTCAGACGATTGTTCCGGTTGATTACACGGCGATACAGGTCATTCAGGTCAGACGTTGCAAAACGTCCACCATCCAGCTGTACCATTGGACGAAGTTCCGGTGGGATAACAGGAAGTACATCCATGATCATCCACTCAGGTTTATTACCCGAGTTGCGGAACGCTTCAATAACTTCCAGACGTTTGATTGCACGGTTACGACGTTGTCCTTGTGCAGTGCGGAGCTCTTCCTTCAGGAATTCAAGCTCTTTATCCACATCAATGTCTTGAAGCAGTTTTTTAACCGCCTCTGCACCCATGCCAGCGTGGAATCCATATCCGTATTTCTCACGGTAGCTGCGGTATTCTTTCTCGGACAACAGCTGTTTTTTCTCCAGTGGAGTTTCTCCTGGATCAGTTACTACATATGATGCAAAATAAATAATCTCCTCGAGAGATCTTGGAGACATATCCAGAGCGAGACCCATGCGGCTCGGAATACCTTTGAAGTACCAGATATGCGATACCGGAGCAGCGAGCTCAATATGGCCCATCCGTTCGCGGCGTACTTTCGCACGTGTGACTTCAACGCCACAACGATCACAGACAACGCCTTTATAACGCACGCGTTTGTATTTACCGCAATGACATTCCCAGTCTTTTGTAGGGCCAAAAATCTTTTCGCAGAACAGCCCTTCTTTTTCCGGTTTCAACGTACGATAGTTGATCGTTTCCGGTTTTTTCACTTCTCCGCGGGACCAAGAACGAATTTTTTCTGGGGAAGCAAGCCCGATCTTCATGTATTCGAAATTGTTGACGTCCAACAAGGAGCAACCCTCCTTAACCAAGTCCTGTATTCTAGGTTACGCCCCCTCCGGCCGAAGCCGGAGCAAGACGCGAGCCTGATGAAAAACGCCGGTCATCATGCGCCCGAAGCGGTTACTCCGCTCCGACCTCTGTACCCTCAAGGTTGAGGCTGAGCTTATCGCTCGCAGCGTCATCTTCATCGTCCATTTCTTTCATTTCAATCTCTTGCTCATCTTCGCTCAAAATCTTAACGTCCATACCCAAGCTTTGCAGCTCTTTGATCAATACTTTGAATGATTCAGGAACACCTGGTTCAGGAACATTCTCGCCTTTGACGATGGATTCATACGTTTTCACCCGACCTACAACATCATCGGACTTAACAGTCAAGATTTCTTGCAGTGTATAAGCAGCACCGTATGCCTCAAGCGCCCATACTTCCATCTCCCCGAAACGCTGTCCACCAAATTGGGCTTTACCACCCAATGGCTGTTGCGTAACAAGTGAGTAAGGACCCGTGGAACGGGCATGGATTTTATCATCAACCATGTGTGCCAATTTGATCATGTGCATGACACCTACGGTAACTTCACGTTCAAACTCTTCACCTGTACGACCATCATACAGGACAGTTTTACCATTCCGCTGCATACCTGCTTCTTCCATCGTATCGAAGACATCATACTCCTTCGCTCCGTCGAATACAGGAGTTGCTACGTGAATACCCAGTTGCATCGCCGCCATACCCAAGTGAACCTCGAGTACTTGACCGATATTCATCCGGGAAGGTACGCCCAGTGGGTTAAGAACGATTTGAACTGGTGTTCCGTCCGGCAGGAAAGGCATATCTTCTTCCGGTAGGATACGGGCTACGACCCCTTTGTTACCGTGACGTCCGGCCATTTTATCACCCTCGGAAATTTTCCGTTTTTGAGCGATATAGACACGAACGAGTTGGTTAACACCTGGAGGCAGTTCATCACCGTTTTCACGGGTAAAGACTTTTACATCAACTACGATACCGTCAGTACCGTGAGGTACACGCAGGGAAGTATCACGTACTTCACGCGCTTTCTCACCGAAGATCGCATGCAGGAGACGTTCCTCTGCAGTCAGTTCCGTTACACCTTTTGGTGTTACTTTACCAACCAGAATGTCACCAGCACTGATTTCAGCACCGATACGGATAATACCACGCTCATCCAGATTACGCAGCGCTTCTTCCCCTACGTTCGGGATATCACGTGTGATCTCTTCAGGTCCGAGCTTAGTATCACGTGCTTCAGACTCATATTCCTCGATATGAATGGATGTATACACATCTTCTTTAACGAGTTTTTCGCTGAGCAAGATCGCATCCTCGTAGTTGTAACCTTCCCAAGTCATGAAGGCAACCACTACGTTGCGTCCCAGTGCCAATTCACCCATTTCCGTCGAAGGACCGTCTGCAAGGATGTCGCCAGCTTTGACAACAGCACCTCTTTTGACAATCGGACGTTGGTTAATGCATGTTCCTTGGTTCGAACGCATAAATTTGTGTAATTTATATTTAACGATATCGCCTTTGACTTCTTGACCATCAACTTCTTCAATACGACGCAACCAAATCTCATTCGCAGAAGAACGTTCAATAATCCCGTCATATTTGGAGACAATACATACACCGGAATCTTTCGCGGCTTTATGTTCCATACCTGTTCCGACCAGCGGAGCTTTAGGAATCAAGAGTGGAACGGCTTGCCGCTGCATGTTCGATCCCATGAGCGCACGGTTGGAGTCATCGTTCTCAAGGAACGGAATGAGCGCTGTAGCGACAGATACAACTTGCTTAGGAGATACGTCCATGTAGTCAACACGTTCACTCGGCATCGTAAGGATGTTATCCGACTGTTTGTTGTAACGTACAATGATCGCTTCTTCAGCAAAAGTACTGTCTTCATTCAGCTTCGCATTCGCTTGAGCAATTACATAGTTGTCCTCTTCGTCTGCTGTCAGGTAATCGATTTGCTCGGTTACGACACCAGTCTTCGGATCTACCCAGCGATAAGGTGCTTCAATGAATCCATATTCGTTCACACGGGCAAATGTCGACAAGGAGTTGATCAAACCAATGTTTGGTCCCTCTGGTGTCTCGATTGGACACATCCGGCCATAGTGGGATGGATGCACGTCACGGACTTCCATGCCGGCACGCTCACGTGTCAAACCACCCGGTCCGAGTGCGGACAGACGGCGTTTATGTGTCAACTCACCCAGTGGGTTTGTTTGATCCATAAACTGCGACAATTGGGAGCTACCGAAGAACTCTTTAATGGATGCGATAACAGGACGTATGTTAATCAAAGCCTGAGGCGTGATTACGTTAGCATCCTGAATGGACATTCTCTCACGAACCACACGTTCCATACGGGATAAACCGATACGGAATTGGTTTTGCAAGAGTTCACCAACCGAGCGGAGACGACGGTTACCCAGGTGATCGATATCATCTGTGCTTCCGATGCCATGCAGAAGGTTAATGAAGTAACTGATAGAGGAAATGATATCAGCTGGTGTAACGTTCTTCACTGATTTATCAATGTTAGCATTGGCAATCAGTTTAACGACCTTACCATCCTCAATCGGTGAAAATACATCAATTGTTTGCATCGGGATATCATTGGCATCCAAAACGCCATTAGCGACGTGATATGTGCGGAAACCAACGCTCTTCTCCAATTGCGGCATGATTTCATCCAACAGACGACGGTCTATCATTTGACCTGCTTCAGCGATGATTTCACCAGTTTCGGTGTCCACAAGAGACTCAGCCAAACGTTGGTTGAATAAACGGTTCTTGATGTGAAGCTTTTTGTTGATTTTGTAACGACCCACATTAGCCAGGTCATAACGTTTTGGATCAAAGAAACGCGCTACGAGCAAGCTTTTCGCATTATCCAGCGTTGGTGGCTCGCCCGGACGAAGACGCTCATAAATTTCAATCAGCGCTTTCTCCGTGGAATCCGTATTGTCTTTGTCCAGCGTATTGCGAATATATTCGTCATTACCGAGCAGATCCAGAATCTCAGCGTCTGTGCCAAAACCAAGTGCACGCAGGAGAACCGTCACCGGTATTTTACGTGTGCGGTCGATCCGGACGTAAACAACATCCTTCGCGTCCATCTCCAGTTCGAGCCAAGCGCCGCGGTTAGGAATAACTGTAGCGGTATACGTTTTTTTGGCGTTTTTATCTACTTTGGTACTGAAGTAAACGCTAGGAGAGCGAACCAACTGGCTGACAATAACCCGTTCCGCACCATTAATAATAAATGTGCCGGTGTCGGTCATCAGCGGGAAATCTCCCATGAATACTTCCTGCTCTTTGACTTCGCCGGTTTCCTTATTAATGAGCCGGACTTTGACCCGAAGCGGTGCTGCATAAGTAACGTCACGCTCTTTCGCGTCGTCTACTGTATACTTCGGTTCACCGAGACTGTAATCGATAAATTCCAAAATTAAGTTACCTGTAAAATCCTGGATCGGCGAGATATCCTGGAACATTTCGCGCAACCCTTCCTCCAAAAACCAATCGTAAGATTTTTGTTGGATCTCAATCAGGTTCGGAACTTCGAGTATCTCGTTAATTCGTGCATAACTGCGCCGAGTGCGTCGACCATATTGAACAAGATGTCCTGCCAACTTAAACTCACCCCTCAATGTCTACTCACTTTAAAAATTTCGTTGCGAACCTCTGTTTGTAACCTTATAATGGTACACATACAGAGCAAAGCAATGCATCCACAAATAAAGAAAAGCCCTTACTCGAATGTCGTTCGAAAAAAGAGCAACTTTGATCGGCGGATGTCTTTCCAAATCATACTTATCCCCAGTTTGCCCAAAATGTACATATTATACGCCAAACGTAGGCATAATAAGCCCGTTCGGCGTAAAAAAGGTTGACATTTTTAGTTAGCTAAAGCCAAATAGGGCATCTTAATACTGACATTTTACAATAATACCACGACCTGAATTTCAAGTCAATAGTCCTATTGCAAAAAAAATGCCACCCTGCTTACTTTACAAATTAGGATTTAGCCTAAAGGCGCCTCTTCCAATTTTACCGCTTTGAAAATTCGGTAGCCTTTATCCTTCGTTACTTCCTCCACTCGTCCAAAGAGAGATTCCAGCTTCGCTTTTGCCGAAGGTGCCCCCTGCTTTTTCTGAATGACAATCCATAACGCTCCGCCCATCTTCAAATGACGATATGCCTGTTCAAAGATCGTATGCACGGTTTCCTTACCGGCACGGATCGGAGGATTGGTCAGAATCGCGTCAAAGTCTTCCTTTTTAACTTCAGCCAGAAGATTACTTTGCATAACCGTTACATTCGTTATGCCGTTCGCTTTTGCATTTTCCCTGGAAAGCTCAACCGCTCTCTCATTGATATCGATCATGGTGACATGTCCATCCGGTACAAGTTTAGCTGCTGTAAGACCAATAGGTCCATACCCGCAGCCCACATCCAGTACATGAGCTCCAGCAGGCAACTCTATAGCATCAATCAACACTCTGCTGCCGTAATCGATTCCGTTTTTGGAAAATACCCCTGCATCCGTAACGAGTCGTAATTTCCATCCGCGTAGCTCCGCTTCTGTAGCCCGTCTGTCATGTGCCACCTGCGGTTTGTCCGAATAATAATGATTGGACATGTCCTCACTCACTTTCCTTTTACAATTACAGCAACAAACCCCTTGATATAAGTCAAGGGGTTTGTTGTTTTGTTCATCTAGCTAATGAAAGCTAAATTATTTAACTTCGATTGAAGCGCCTGCTTCTTCAAGCTTAGCTTTAACCGTTTCTGCTTCTTCTTTGCTAACTTTTTCTTTCAATGCTTTTGGAGCATTGTCAACTACTTCTTTCGCTTCTTTCAGGCCAAGACCTGTGATTTCGCGAACTGCTTTGATAACGTTGATTTTGGAAGCACCAGCGCTAGTCAAGATTACGTCGAACTCGGATTGCTCAGCTTCAGCTGCAGCAGCTCCGCCACCTGCAGCAGCTACTGGAGCTGCAGCAGTTACGCCGAATTCTTCTTCGATTGCTTTAACGAGATCATTCAATTCCAGTACAGTCATGCCTTTGATTGCTTCCAAGATTTGCTCTTTACTCATGATTGAACCTCCATATATAATATTATTTTTTTTGTATTTCATCACTGCCTAAGCAGCATTCAGATCAAGTTGCTTACGCGCCTTGTTCTTCTTTTTCAGCAACAGCTTTAACCGCAAGCGCGAAGTTGCGCACTGGCGCTTGAAGCACGCTGAGGAGCATGGAAAGGAGACCTTCGCGTGATGGCAATTCTGCCAACGCTTTGACTTCTTGTACTCCAATTACACGACCTTCTACAACTGCACCTTTCAATTCCAGTGCATCGTTCTTTTTCGCGAAGTCGTTCAGAATTTTGGCTGGAGCCACTACGTCGTCTACGCTGAATGCAATTGCACTAGGACCTGTCAGTACTTCGTTAAGTTCTGTCAGTTCTGCTGCAGCTGCTGCGCGGCGAAGCAACGAGTTTTTCAGCACTTGGAATTCGATTCCGGCTTCACGAAGCTGCTTACGCAGCTCAGTTACTTGGGCAACGTTCAAACCGCGATAGTCAACAACAACACTAGTAACGCTCTCGCGCAATTTTGCTGTTACTGCATCAACGGATTCTTGTTTTGCTTGAATCACTTTTGCGTTTGCCAAACTGTACACCTCCTGATCAAATTTATCCCATTAAGAAAAGCCTCCGTAGAATCACGAAGGCTTGATATATACTCATAACCGATTTTCATCGTTCTAAGTTCTATAATCACACCTCGGCAGGAAATTAAGCCAAAATGGCACCTACTGTCTACGGCAAGCATATTCAAATGTCAACGGTCAGTCACTCGGACTCACAACTTTTATAGAATATCAGAACAGGACAAGCCTGTCAAGCGATATTATCTAAAAGATGCTGCGTTCACGCGTGCGCCAGGGCCCATCGTGGAAGAAAGACTTACATTCTTCAGATAAACACCTTTTGCTGCCGCCGGTTTAGCACGAGTCAAAGCGTCCATGAGAGCTTTAAGGTTCTCATTCAATTGCTCTGTCGAGAAAGAAGCTTTACCGATCGGTGCATGAATTTGACCTGCACGATCCAGACGATATTCGATTTTACCGGCTTTAATTTCTTGAACAGCCTTGGATACATCGAAAGTTACCGTTCCGGCTTTAGGGTTAGGCATCAGACCTTTACCGCCGAGCAGTCGGCCCAATTTACCTACTTCACTCATCATGTCTGGTGTCGCTACGCAGACGTCGAATTCGAACCAGCCTTGTTGGATTTTGTTGATCATGTCTGCATCACCAACATAGTCCGCGCCAGCCGCTTCCGCTTCTTTCGCTTTGTCACCTTTTGCAAATACCAATACGCGTTGTGTTTTACCTGTGCCGTGTGGCAAGACAACAACACCACGTACTGCCTGGTCTTGTTTACGTGGGTCAACGCCCAAGCGTACTGCTGCTTCGATAGTTTCATCAAATTTTGCAGTGGCTGCCTTTTTCACAAGCTCTACAGCTTCTGAAGGCTCGTAAGTTGCTTCGCTGTCAATCAGCTTAGCAGCTTCCAGGTATTTTTTACCGTGTTTAGCCATGTTATATTCCTCCTTTGTGGTGTTAGCGGATATACCTCCCACATCAACCGGCCGCGAATCGGCCGGCTTTACGAAGCCATGTTTCAGATGAAAAATTAGTCTTCGATGGTGATACCCATGCTGCGGGCAGTACCTTCGACCATACGCATTGCAGACTCAACGTCAGCAGCATTCAGGTCAGGCATTTTTTGTTCCGCGATTTGACGTACCGCATCACGTTTAACGGTAGCGACTTTTTTCTTGTTCGGTTCGCCGGATCCTTTTTCTACTTTAGCTGCCACTTTCAACAGAACTGCTGCTGGTGGAGTTTTAGTAATGAAAGTAAAGGAACGGTCTTCGAATACTGTGATTTCAACAGGAATAATCAATCCCGCTTGATCGGCTGTACGAGCGTTGAACTCTTTACAGAATGCCATGATGTTGACACCTGCTTGACCCAAAGCTGGACCTACCGGCGGCGCTGGATTCGCTTTACCTGCTGGAATTTGCAGTTTTACCATTTTGATTACCTTTTTTGCCATGATTGACACCTCCTTGCAAAATAGTGGTTAACGGGCCTCTCAGCCCTCCCACAAGAAACTTGAAGAGACTATATCTTCTCCACTTGCGTGTATTCCAACTCAAGCGGTGTTTCCCGTCCAAACATGTTCACGTGCACTTTCAACTTGCTTTTGTCTACCAAGATTTCTTCCACGGAGCCCACAAAATTCGCAAAAGGACCAACTTTAATACGTACGGATTCCTTAATATCGAATTCAATTTTAGGCTTCGGCTCAACCATGCCCATGTGCTTCAGAATTTGTTCCACTTCTTCAGGCAGCAAGGCTGTTGGTTTGGACCCGGAACCTGTCGAACCGACAAATCCCGTAACACCTGGTGTGTTGCGAACAACATACCAAGAGTCATCCGTCTGGACCATTTCCACCAAGACATATCCGGGGTAAACTTTACGCATAACGGTTTTTTTCTTACCGTCTTTGTTTACCACTTCTTCTTCCATAGGAACAAGAACGCGGAAAATCTTGTCTTCCATGCCCATGGACTCTACGCGTTTTTCCAAATTGGCTTTGACCTTATTCTCATACCCTGAATAGGTATGAACGACGTACCATCTTTTTTCCATATCAAGCCACCTGGGACCCTTCTTAAATAATCGCTTCGATCACAGCGGAGATGCCGATATCAATGACCCAAAAAAACAGCGTCATAACCACAACAGTACCAAGAACGATCAATGTGTAGTTGGTCAGCTCTTTACGATTAGGCCAGCGAACTTTTTTAAGTTCAGCCCAGCTTTCAGAGAAAAAGGAAATCAGAGATTTGAAACTACGTTTCACGCCGACTACACCTCCAAAAAACTATCTGGTTTCGCGATGAGAAGTCTGCTCGTTACAAAACTTGCAAAATTTCTTCATCTCCATGCGGTCGGGGTGATTACGCTTGTTTTTTGTCGTAGTGTAATTTCTTTGTTTGCAGTTTGTACAAGCCAAAGTAATAATTACCCGCATGATGTACACCTCCCGAAGACTTCCACATTCAAGCGGAGTCTCTAAATTAATCCTAAAAAAAAGCCGCGAATTTAGGCCTACCTAAAACACTTTATCATAAGGGTATAACCATGTCAATGAAAGAATAGCCTTTCATCAATGGGTAAAAAGTTCCTATCAAACACATTCAGTTTCTCATCTCTGTTTTTCTCTTCTCCTGCATGGACCAAGCGATTACTAGTATAATCATTCTTTAACTTTATAAACTTGAGGCAGCAAAAAAAGACTCAAACCCCGAGCCTTTTCCGTCAACGACAACATGTGTTCAATTATCTCGAACTTCCAGGTACTTTTCAAGTTTACGCTTCACGCGCTGAAGTGCATTATCAATGGACTTTACATGCCTGTCCAAATCCACTGCAATCTCTTGATAAGATCTCCCATCCAGATACAACATCAATACTTTACGTTCCAGATCACTCAGAATCTCAGACATCTTATCTTCCAGGCCCACAAACTCTTCCTGATTGATGATAAGTTCTTCCGGATCGCTGACCTGTGTTCCACAAATCACATCGAGTAACGTACGATCGGACTCTTCGTCATAAATAGGTTTGTCCAGTGATACATAAGAATTAAGCGGAATATGCTTCTGACGTGTTGCTGTCTTGATTGCCGTAATAATCTGTCGTGTAATACACAACTCGGCGAAGGCTTTGAAAGAAGCGAGCTTGTCCCCTTTGAAATCCCTAATGGATTTATAGAGTCCAATCATTCCTTCTTGAATGATATCTTCCCGGTCAGCCCCAATCAGAAAATAAGATCTTGCCTTGGCGCGTACAAAGTTACGATATTTGTTAATCAAAAACTCCAGCGCTTCGCTTTCACCTTCACGGACCGCTTCGACAATGTCTTCGTCACTTTGGTAATCATACTTGGATAACATGATATCTTTGAGGTCGACACTCACAGACAATCCCTCCGGCTGCAACGCAAGGTACCCCGTTACTCTACTCTATGAAATATAGGATCAGTATATATGATGGTACCTCACACCGTCAACCACGCTCTGCCTAAAAAAGAACATCAATAACATAATTGTCAAGAGTTTCAAAATTCTAATTTTTGTAAAACCGTGCTATTATTCCCGGCGCCACCGCTCAAACTGCTTCAAAACATCCGGACTTAACTTCCCGCCGAGTGTATTTCGCGTTGCTTTAGCTTGATCTTCTTCCAAACGTTTCTGTAACTCTTTTTCGTTCTGCTCTACTTCGATCAGCAATTCCCTTGCGGATACACGCAGAGCTCCCTGTCCAAAAATGACATGCTGCTCTACCATATCGCTTGTAGCCACATAGATTTGGCGTCTTCGCGTGCTTAGTTCCCGAACGAGTCTCTCAATGCATTCGTCTGCCGTCTCTTTTTCCTTTGTAAAAAAGATCTGCACTTTGCTCTGTGTAAAGGATTTACCGAGTCCAGGCACGAGGTAGGCGTCAAAAACAACAATGACTCTCAAGCCGGAGAATGCCTGATAGTCGGCTAGTCGAGAGAGAAGCCTGTTGCGGGCCTCCTCCAATCCACTCTCCGCCAATCTGGATAGCTCCGGCCAGTCACCAATCATGTTGTACCCGTCTACAAGAAGCACATCACGGGAATCAGCCATATCTTCTAGTCCTGCGCTTGGCGCGAGCGGAGCACTTCATACATGACAACACCCGCTGCCACGGAAGCATTCAGGGAATTAATCTGACCTTGCATCGGCAATTTGATCAATACATCGCATTTCTCACGAATGAGTCGTCCCATTCCCTTGTTTTCGTTTCCGATCACGAGGGCTACCGGGCCTGTAAAGACGCCGTTACCAAACACGCTCTCCTGAGCAGCAACATCTGTGCCTACGACCCATACGCCCTCTTCCTTGAGACGGTCAATGGTTTGACCCAGATTGCTTACACGAGCCACTGGCACATACTCCACCGCACCTGCTGAAGTTTTGGATACAGTCACTGTAACTGCAGCTGAGCGCCGTTTAGGTACAATGACACCATGTGCACCTGTGCAGTCGGCCGTCCGCAAAATTGATCCAAGATTATGTGGATCTTCGATCTCATCCAGCAAAATCAAAAATGGATGTTCATTTTTAGCAGCCGCTGCAGCAAGAATGTCTTCAACCTCTACATAAGCGTAAGGAGCCGCTTGCGCCATCACACCCTGGTGTTGAATGCCCGGAACTGTTTGATCCAGTTTACGCTTGTCTACGTGCTGAATGACAACACCTAATTTTTTTGCTTCAGCGATAATAGGCTGCGTCAAATGTTTTTGCGCTGTATCTGCAATCCATATTTTATTAATGGTCCGGCCTGAACGCAGCGCCTCCGTTACGGAATGCTTACCGGCGATCCATTCTTCTTCCATCTTTGTTCGATCCTCTCTATAACGCCCTGTGATTTACTGCACCCTAATTGGCGCACCCTACAGAAGCGGCTTTGTTGTAATTTATATTATTTTGTCGGTGATTGCGAATGTTGTTCCGCATGCTCGATGCCTCGGCGAATCAGTTCAATCATGCGATCATGCCGACCACTGCTATACAGGTAACCGATCAGACACTCCAGAGCCGTGGCATGTCTATACTCCAAAACGTCTGCGTTTTTGGGAATACTGCCAGACTTGGCATTACGACCTTGTCTGACAATGTCACGCTCTTCCTCGGTCAGCTCAGCCTCAATACCTGTGAGAATACGGCTTTGTGCCTTCGCCGATACCAAACCGGTCGCACTACGGTGCAGATGGTTAGGACGCATGTTGGCTTTGGATAACAGATACTGCCGTACTGCTACCTCATATACCGCATCACCAATGTAGGCGAGAGCGATGGGAGGAATCAACCGTGCAGGCCGGGAGGGGGGATAAGGAAACCATCCTCCCTGGTCAACGCTCAGAGACTGTTCATCTGTCTGCTGTTCATCTCGTTGCTCGGTATGCTCGACGGATTCTGACAACTTTTTCAGTTGTTCCTCGCTCATTTGCGCCGCCATCTCATTCCTTGAGCCGTATCCTCAAGCAAGATGCCCTGCGCAGACAGTTCATCCCGAATTTCATCAGCCCGCGCCCAGTTTTTGGTTTTGCGTGCTTCGTTACGTTCTACAATTAGACGTTCGATTTCTTCGTCCAAAAGCTCCGGTTCAGCCTCGGTATAGATACGAAGCACTGCATTCAACTCATTGAACAATTCCAGCAGAGCGCGAATGTCCGCAGCGTTTACCACATCTTGCTGCAACAGTTGGTTAGCTTCCCCAGCCCACTCAAACATTGCCGTAATCGCATCAGGCGTATTGAAGTCGTCCTGCATTTTCTCATGATACTGCTGACGAATCTGCTCCAGTCTCGCTGCAAACTCAGCTGACACAGCCTGATCCACGCTCACAGCCTGCAAGCGATGATTAAGGTTACCTACGGCATTTGCGATCCGGTCCACACTATTCTGTGCCTGTTCCATCGTATCTTCCGTGAAGTTCAACGGATTGCGATAGTGAGTAGACAACATGAAATAACGAATGGCTTCGCGTTTATATTGATTGCGAAGGTCTTTGACAAGCACACCGTTGCCGAGTGATTTCGACATTTTTTCGTTATCAATACGGATGAATCCGTTATGCATCCAGTAGTTTGCCAGTGGTTTACCAGTCAACACCTCGGATTGAGCGCATTCGCACTCATGGTGCGGGAACTGCAAATCCTGTCCTCCGCCGTGAATATCCAACGTATCCCCCAGGTATTCCCGTGCCATGGCAGAGCACTCGATATGCCAGCCCGGACGACCATCGCCCCATGGACTGGACCAGAAAATCTCACCCGGCTTCGCAGCTTTCCAGAGGACAAAGTCTTCTGGATGCTCTTTGCGCTCATCTACACCAATACGAATTCCAAACTGTAATTCCTGAAGGTTTTGCTTCGATAGTTTGCCGTACTCCGCAAATTTGCCTGTGCGATAATATACGTCACCCCCATTTTCATAGGCGAAGTCCTTTTCAACCAGCTCACGGATAAAATCAATAATAAGCGGCATGTTTTCGGTCACTCTTGGATTACTGCTTGCCTTCGGAATACCCAGCCCTTCGAGATCCTCGTAGTACGCTGCAATAAACTTCTCTGCGACATGAGGAACATCCGTGCCAAGCTGCTCAGCTTTACGAATGAGCTTATCATCGACATCCGTGAAGTTTACGACATAGTTCACCTCATGTCCGGTCTGTTCCAAATATCCGCGAACTGTGTCGAAAAAGATAACTGGACGTGCATTCCCGATATGAATGTAATCATATACCGTCGGCCCGCACACATACATTTTCACTTTCCCCGGCTCTTGAGGAACAAAATTCTCTTTGGTACGACTCATCGTATTGTAAATTTGAAGCGTCATAGTCACTTTCCTTTCATCCGTTTCCATCATTATTCTATTGTACCACGGGAAAACTCACTTTCACGTGTACTCTGCAAAGTACGCACTTCTTCACGTAATCGTTCGATTTCTTGCTGCATAGTGCGCAGGGAATCGATGACCGGATCTGGAAGCTGCTGATTCAGGCGGTCCACCCGGCGGCCATCCTGCTTCACGATTCTGCCCGGTATGCCTACAACGGTGCTATTCGAAGGGACTTCCTTCAGCACAACCGAGTTCGCACCAATATTACATTGATCCCCCACGCTGAAGGAACCTAGCACCTTCGCTCCGGATGAGATAACCACATTATTGCCAATTGTCGGATGTCTCTTCCCTTTTTCTTTACCCGTTCCGCCAAGTGTGACCCCCTGATAGATGACAACATCGTCGCCAATTTCACACGTTTCCCCAATCACCACGCCCATGCCATGGTCAATAAACAACCGATTGCCAATCGTAGCGCCTGGATGGATTTCGATGCCTGTCATAAAGCGGCTGACCTGTGAAATGAACCGCGCGAAAGAAAACCATCTCCGCTTGTATAAAAAGTGTGCCACCCGGTGCGCCCATATCGCATGCAGCCCCGAGTAGGTAAATACAACCTCAAACCATCCCCGGGCCGCCGGATCGTTTTCAAACACCGCCTGGATATCTGATCTGATCTTCTTGAACATGCTCGTTCCCCTCTTGTTCAGGTCTTCGTCCTCCGGCTTTCCGGATGGCGCGGCCCTCATGGTAGTGTTCTTCTGACTCGACCTAAATAGAAAACGCCCCTGCAGCTATTAAGCTGCAGAGGCGTTTATCGCGGTCCCACTCTGCTCGGTTCATGCCTTAACATACAAGAACTAGGCTACCTGTTATAGCTGCCTCATATCCTTGCACAAGAATGAACCCTCAACAGTTCCGTAACGGGAACCAACCGTCACAACCTATCCTGACGTTTTCCTCTCTCCTACATAACGAGAGGCGGGGCCGGATTCGGCTATGCAGCTCACGGGTGCATTTCGACTGACGGACAGCGGATGGCTCACAGCCACCTCAGCAAAGAATCTTGTTCTTTACTGCGGGACCATCCTCTCTGAATCTGTCCGGTTCAGCCTACTTCTCCCGGTCTTTGCTGTTTTTATGATGAATGATAAAATCATACCATTTAACCTTTGTGTTGCTATTATAGCGAAAAGGTTATGGACTGACAACAATCTTCCTTCATATCGGTGGGAACGAAGTTCCATCCTTAAGTCAAAGTAGACTAAACAAGGGCGTTACTTAAGCGCCTTTTACCTGAGCATGCAATCGATCAATGACCGTATCGCGGCCAAGCAGTACAATTGTTTGGTTCAGATCGCGTCCATGAGTCTGTCCTGTCAGAGCTACACGGATCGGCATAAACAGCTGTTTACCCTTAAATCCGGTCTCTTTCTGAACTTCTTTGATCAGCGCAGCCATCTTGCTTGGTGTAAATTCGTCGCTAGCCTGTACTTTATCAGCAAATGCCTTCAGAACGGTTGGTACCTGCTCCTCAGCCAGTACAGCAGCCCCTTCACTTTCCAGCTCCAGGTGGGAACGGAAGAACACTTCCGACAACTCCACGATATCGGAGGCAGAATTCATTTGCTCTTGGTAGAGATGAACAAGCGTATATGCCCATTCTTTTTGTTCAGGTGAGAGCTCAGCGGCAATACGTCCCGCTTTTTGCAGATGTGGAATCGCCATTTCGGCAATGCGATCTGGTTCAGCATTTTTGATGTAGTGGTTGTTCAAGTGAGCCAGCTTGTGTGTATCAAATACCGCCGGGCTCTTGGACAGACGCTTCGTATCAAAAATGGAGATTAACTGCTCCTGCGAGAAGATCTCTTCTTCTCCTTCAGGCGACCAGCCAAGCAGGGAGATGAAGTTAAACATCGCCTCAGGCAGATAGCCGAGCTGATCATATTGTTCAATAAACTGAATAACGGATTCGTCACGTTTACTCAGCTTTTTGTGGTTTTCATTCACGATCAACGTCATATGACCGAATTGCGGCGGCTCCCAGCCAAGCGCTTCATAAATCATCAGTTGACGCGGTGTGTTAGAGATGTGATCTTCCCCACGCAGGACGTGGGAGATTTTCATCAAATGATCATCGACAGCAACTGCATAGTTGTACGTAGGAATGCCGTCTTTTTTCACAATAACGAAGTCGCCGGATTCCTTGCTGTTGAATGAGATTGTTCCTTTGACCATGTCATCAAACGTATAGATGCGTTCTTCCGGTACACGGAAACGAATACTCGCCACACGGCCTTCCGCTTCAAATGCGCTCTGTTGCTCCGGTGTCAGATCACGGTGTTTACCCGAATAACGCGGAGTTTCTCCACGTGCTGTCTGTTCCTCACGTTCTTGCTCCAGCTCTTCTTCCGTGCAATAGCAGCGGTAAGCCAGACCTTTATCCAGCAGCTCCTGCGTATATTTACGATAGATGTCCAAACGTTCCGTCTGACGGTATGGTCCGTACTCGCCGCCGACATCAATACTTTCGTCCCACTCGATTCCGAGCCATTTCAGGTATTTCAGCTGGCTTTCCTCACCACCGGCAATGTTGCGTTTCACGTCCGTATCCTCAATACGAATAATGAATTTGCCGTTATTATGTTTGGCATACAAATAGTTAAACAGCGCCGTACGGGCGTTCCCGATATGCAGGTGTCCCGTTGGACTCGGCGCGTAGCGCACGCGAACTTCGGTGCTCATAATATCCCCTCCGTCTCTAATTGGTTGATAATATCACACGCGAACAAGGCAAACAACCGATTGGGCAGCTATACCCTCTCCCCGTCCGGGGAATCCGAGTTGCTCTGTTGTTGTCGCTTTGACATTCACCTGAGTTACATCCGCTTCAAGTGCCTTGGCAATAACTTCGGCCATCTGCGGAACATAAGGTGCCATCTTCGGTTTCTGTGCAATAATGGTTGAATCAATGTTCCCCAGACGGTATCCACGATCCTTCACCAACTGCCAGACATGCTCCAGCAGTTTCAGGCTATCAGCATCTTTGAACTCCGGATCCGTATCCGGGAAGTGTTTGCCAATATCCCCAAGTGCAAGCGCACCAAGAATGGCATCACTGATGGCATGCAGCAGCACGTCTGCGTCCGAGTGACCCAGCAGTCCTTTTTCATAAGGGATCGTTACCCCGCCAATAATGCATGGGCGTCCCTCTACCAGTTGATGTACATCGAATCCCTGTCCTACACGTATCATCGCTTCTTCTCTCCCTTGAGCAAAAACGCGGCGTATTCCAAATCTTCCGGCGTCGTTAATTTGATGTTCTTATAACTGCCTTCCACAACCTTGACCGACATTCCCTGGCGTTCAGCCAGCATTGCGTCATCCGTTCCTAGAAATCCGTCCCGGTCCGCCGATTCGTACGCAATCAGCAGGGAAGAAAGACGAAAAGCCTGCGGGGTTTGAATGCTCCACAGACTGCTGCGGTCCGGCGTCGCCGTAACGATTCCATCCGCATTTACTTGTTTGATCGTATCCTTCACTGGAACGGCCAGTACAGCTGCTCCACCCGACATAGCGGCCTTCATACACCCCATAATCTGCTCACGGTTTATAAAAGGACGTACCCCGTCGTGAACGAGGACCCAGTCTGTCCCTAGTGCCTTAAGGCCTTCGTGGACCGAATGCTGTCTCTCTTTCCCTCCGGGGATGACACGGACACGTGATTCCAGTCGGTATTCTTTTACCCAATCCTGGCAGCGTTCAACATCGGCAGCTCCCGTGACCAGCACCATTTCGCTGACCTCGTCCATAGCCGTAAACACTTCAAGCGTATGTATGAAAACGGGCTTGTCCTGCAGCAGCAGAAACTGCTTACTCTCGGTTGTTCCCATCCGGGTCCCCCGACCTGCCGCCACAATGACAACACCCCACCCTTTATCCATGCCGCAATCCCTGCCTTGTCTGTCAGTTTATCGTCGTAAGATACAAAATATCTACTATCGATATTAAATATCGTTAAACGATACACTACCCATCATACCGCTTTATTGGGCTTTTTCCAACAGTTTCGGCTTGGCAAAAATCATTCGTCCCGCTGACGTCTGCAGCACACTGGTCACCAGCACTTCCATCATCATGCCGATATACTCGCGTCCGCCTTCCACCACGATCATGGTGCCATCATCCAGATAGGCTACACCTTGACCGTGTTCCTTACCATCCTTGATAATCTGTACCATAATCTCCTCACCTGGCAATACCACCGGCTTAACGGCATTGGCGAGGTCATTGATGTTTAGCACGGATACTCCTTGCAGTTCACAGACCTTATTCAGGTTGAAGTCGTTGGTGACAACTTTACCCTGAAGCACCTTGGCGAGCTTGACCAACTTGCTGTCCACTTCCGAAATCTCCTCGAAATCACCTTCGTAGATGAGCACTTTAACGTCCAATTCCTTCTGAATTTTATTCAGAATATCAAGCCCACGCCGTCCTCTGTTCCGTTTGAGCAAGTCCGATGAATCTGCAATGTGCTGCAATTCCTCCAGAACGAATTCCGGGATTACAATCGTGCCCTCGATAAATCCGGTTTTGCATATATCCGCGATGCGACCATCGATAATTACACTGGTATCCAAAATTTTGTGCTCTTCTAGCCGTCTTTCCTCATCCACCTCAGGATGACCCCAGCGTCCTGACATCCAGAAGGCCGCCAGATCGTCTTTCTTCGCCATTGCAAGCATATAGCCTATATAGCTACTTACGACCGTCAGTGCCACTTGCAGCACTTCTCCGGCCGTCCCCAGCCATGCTACACAAGGATATAACAGCAAGGCCACCAGCAGTCCTGCAACTGTACCCGCCGCACCCGCAGCCAATTCATTCATCGGTACTTTGGCCAACGAATCAATACTATTATGTAGTCTGGTTGCCATTAATGTTCCACCAATGTTACACACGGACATAAACAATACAGCACCTAGTAGGGTTGATACCCCAGCCCCCAATAATCCTGCTGATTGAATCCATTCAGCCATCCAAGGGACGGATTTTCCTGCCAGATGATATGCCGTGTAGCCGAACCATGCACCGCACAATCCTGTAAAAGTTAAAATGCCTTTTTTCCACATAAGTCCCTGCACCTCCTTCAATATAACTTCATCTTTATATCCAGTATGATCCAATTCTCAGATTGCTAATCCCGCTTTTGAAGAACTTTTTGGAAATGTTGCAATCGTCAGTTGAAAGAAGGTAAATTATTGGCATATAATGAATTCAATTCATATCCCGAGGTGAGTAGCAAAATGAGTACGCTAAGTTTACAGGCTTTTCAGGATCAAGTTTCCGAGCTGTTGCTGCGTCATCGCAGCCTGATTGATGTACTGTCCAAAACAGGACAAGCCGGCGCCTCTGTCAACCGTGCCGTGTCCAAGGCCATTACCGAATGCGGCTGCATTGAGCTGCACGCCACCAAGCAGAAATATGCCCCAGAGAGCGACATTGCTCAATCAAAAGGCCTGCTGGAAACGCATGTGGAAGGTGAATTGTGCGAGAATTGTAAAGAGGTGATCAGCTCTGAACTAGGGCGGAACCTGTTTTATATGTCGGCTCTCTGCAATCTGCTGGACATCAACATGGAAGAGGTCGTAAATCACGAGTCACAGAAATGTTCGACGTTAGGGATGTTCAATTTGTCGTAAACAATACGTATTTCGTTGTAATGATTAAGTTAACGTATAGATTTTAAAAACAAAAATAAGCACGTATTCTCCTGTTGAGGAGCGTACGTGCTTTCTTTTTATTTCCCGAAATGATGGAATGCCTAGCGATCGGAAGGACGGGAAGACTTCTCTTCTTTACGCTTTTTGGCTCGGTTCCGCGAGGCTGCCGTCCGCATATTATGCTTCATCCCATATAGAGCGTATAACACAAGTGGAATAAAGATCAATTTGGACAATTGTTCTGGAAACATAACAGCCACCACTACCGCGAAGACGATGACCCAAGGTGCAATCCAGATCGCTTTACGCGGTAGACCAACCTTTTTGAAATTGGGATATTTCAGCGAACTTACCATCAGATACGATAACAGCAAGGTCGCAATCATCATACTCACGGGACCGATATCCTTATTAAACAAGGATAGTGTTGCTAGTACCCCTCCAGCCGCTGGGATCGGCAAACCTGTGAAGTACCCGGGGATACCGGGGCGAACGTTAAACCGGGCTAACCGGATAGCCCCACAGATTGGAAAGCTTGCGGTTGCGATCCAGGCGAGAACCGGAGTTGCATCCTGAAACGAGACCATGAATATAATCAAGGCTGGAGCTGCACCGAATGAAACCATGTCAGACAAAGAATCCAGCTCTTTACCAAACTCACTCTGGGCATTAAGTGCACGTGCCACACGGCCATCCAGGCCATCCAGCAACATCGCAATAATGACCAAAATCGCAGCCAAACTATACTTCCCATCAATTGCAAGCAGGATTGCCATCATTCCAAGAAACAGATTACCCAAGGTAAAGAGATTCGGAATGAATCTGGTTAACATCGTTGTTTCACCTCATTATTTTCAAGCCGTTATAGGCAAACCCTTACATTTGTCTGTCAATAAACATCTGCTCCTGCAAACGCTTGAGACCTTCCTTAATGGTTCGGGCCCGTACCTCTCCAATCCCGTCCACTTCGTCCAGCTCTTCAATTGTAGCCATAATGACATGAGGCAATTGTTCGAATTGATCCACCAAGTTATGGATAATGACATTCGGCAGGCGTGGTATCTTATTTAATACCCGATATCCGCGAGGTGCAACCGAATCTTCAGACGTAGCCGCTGACGAAGGGTATCCCAGAAGACGTACGATATGATGTGCATCCAGCAATTCATCGTCCGACAGTCTTTTCAGACCAACGATAATCTCACGAATCTTGTCATCACTGTCATCACGGGCATAGTCCTTATACAGCAACCAGGCTTCCTCTTCTGTTGTACCGACGAGCTCCTCCATCTGCATGGAGATCAAACGTCCCTCGTTGCCGAGTTCATGAATGTAACGCTTGATTTCCGTTTTGATGCGCATAACCATTTCCGTACGCTGAATGACATTGACTACCTCAGGAATCGTTACAAGTTCCTCGAACTCGGCGGCGCTCAGATTCGTAAGGGACTGTGTCAATACAGCCTTGTATTTCTCCAAGGTTTGAATCGCTTGATTCGCCTTGGTCAAAATAACCCCGATTTCCTTGAGGGAATACCGTAGTGTTCCTTGGTATAAGGTGATAATATTCCGCCGCTGCGATATAGATACGACTAATTTGCCTGTTTGTTTCGCGACACGCTCAGCCGTCCGGTGACGGATCCCCGTCTCAGATGAAGAGATGGATGAGTCAGGAATAAGTTGAGTATTGGCGTATAGAATACGTTTTAAATCCTCGCTAAGGATAATGGCACCGTCCATCTTGGCGAGTTCATACAAATAGTTCGGGGAGAAATCACAGTTAATCGAGAATCCTCCATCCACCACTTCCATTACTTCAGGGCTGTATCCTACAACCAGCAGTGCACCCGTCTTGGCGCGCAGCACGTTCTCCAGACCTTCGCGGAAAGGTGTACCTGGTGCAATCAGCCTTAACAATTCGTTCATATTATCCAGTTGGCTCGAATCTTTCATCTTGTTATGCCCCCTAATCTAAAGCAACCGCTAGTGCATCTGCCACGGTATTCACACCGATCAGTTGTATCCCGCGAGGATGTTTCCAGCCCTTTAAGCTTTTTTCTGGTAAAATGACACGCTTAAAGCCCAATTTCTGAGCTTCTTTCACACGTTGTTCAGCCCTTGAAACGGCCCGAACTTCACCCGTTAAACCGATTTCCCCAAAGATGACGTCATCTGGCTTGGTCGGTACATCTCTCAAGCTGGATGCGATACTTACAGCAACCGCCAAATCTACTGCCGGCTCATCTAATCTCACACCACCAGCTACGTTCAGATAAGCATCCTGCGTTTGCAAGAACATGCCCATCCGTTTCTCCAGTACCGCAATAATCAGGTTTAATCGATGGAGATCTACCCCTGTTGCCATACGCCGCGGAGAAGGGAAATGTGTGGTTGAAATCAATGCCTGCAATTCCACAAGCAGAGGACGTGTGCCCTCCATGCTGGCAACTACGGTAGAACCAGCCACACCCAGAGGACGTTCTGACAAAAAGAGCTCAGAAGGGTTGCCTACTTCACGAAGTCCATCTTCGCCCATTTCAAAAATGCCGATCTCATTGGTCGAACCAAAACGGTTCTTTACCGCACGTAAAAGGCGATACGTATGATGCCGTTCTCCTTCAAAATAAAGAACACAGTCCACCATATGTTCCAACATACGTGGACCTGCAATGGCGCCTTCTTTCGTAACATGCCCCACAAGTACGGTTGCAATGCCTCGCCCTTTGGCGATTCGCATGAACCGTGAGGTACATTCCCTTACCTGAGCTACACTGCCGGGTGCACTGGTGACTTCTGGCAGATATACGGTCTGAATAGAGTCGATGACTAGAAAATGCGGCTGGATCTGCTCTACCGCTTCCTCTACCCGCTCCATATTGGTCTCACATAGTACATATAACTCAGGAGACAGCGCACCCAGACGGTCAGCCCGCAATTTCGTTTGCTTAACTGATTCCTCACCTGAGACATATAACACACGCAAACCTGAGTGAGTCAAAGCATGAGATGTTTGCAACATCAATGTTGATTTTCCGATTCCGGGGTCTCCGCCCACCAGAACGAGAGATCCTGGAACAATTCCGCCGCCCAAAACCCGGTTCAGTTCTTCAATTCCAGTCTGTACACGCGGTTCCTGACCGCTATCTATATCTATGATGGGAAGTGGCTTATCTTTACTCTCAAAGAGAGGGGAATTTCTCCCTTGTGTTTTGACCACCGTTTCGGTTTCTTCCACCATTGAATTCCAAGACTGACAACCCGGACATTTGCCGTACCATTTGGGGGCTTCATAGCCGCATTCCGTACACTGAAACTTGGTTTTAACTTTGGCCACTTCAGCACTCCTAGGATTTATTTTATAACAGCATTTTGCATTTTTCGACGAATTTTGCCTTAATTCCCTGACGTGCAGGGTTAATAAAAGTTTACCATTGTTTGAGATTTTTCGTAAAGGATTATCGCAAACTTTACACATGTTCGTAGCGCTTCAAAGTTTATTTTCTGATAAACAACAGCTCTGGGTCTCTGACTGGCACAAAAACACAAAAAAATCCTTCCCGACTAAAGCCAGGAAGGATTTTTGTTTTATACATCAGACTCAGTAGTTATGTCACTAGTTGAGTGTTACTTATTTCGTTTCGATTTCCTCAGTGGAAGGAACAACAACGTCTTTTTTAGTTACAGACAATGCTCCATTCTCTTCATCGATGAGCAACGAATCACCTTTAGTCACATTACCCGTGAGCAATTCTTCCGACAATTTGTCTTCAATATGCTTCTGGATCGCCCGACGAAGCGGACGAGCACCATAGGCTGGATCGAAGCCTGCTTTGGCAAGGAAAGCCTTGGCATTGTCTGTGAGCTCGAAGTCGACCTCGTATTCATTCAGACGTTTACGAAGCTCTTCACTCATCAGTGTAACAATCTCAGCAATGTGTTTTTCTTCAAGAGAATGGAACACGATAATTTCATCAATCCGGTTAAGGAACTCAGGACGGAAGCTTTTCTTCAGCTCATCCATCACTTTACCCTTCATGTTATCGTAATCCGCACCTGCATCCACTACTGCCGTAAAGCCCAGTGTAGAGTTGCGTTTGATCGCTTCTGCACCCACATTGGATGTCAAAATAATCAACGTATTCCGGAAGTCTACGACGCGACCTTTGGAGTCGGTCAGACGACCATCCTCAAGCACTTGCAGCAAGATGTTGAATACTTCAGGATGTGCTTTCTCGATTTCATCGAGCAGGACGACAGAGTAAGGTTTGCGACGAACTTTCTCTGTCAGCTGTCCACCTTCTTCATATCCCACATATCCCGGAGGAGCTCCGACGAGTCTTGAAGTGGAATGCTTCTCGCCATACTCGGACATATCAATCCGGATGACTGCATTTTCATCCCCGAACATGGCTTCTGCAAGAGCACGAGCCAGCTCGGTTTTACCTACCCCTGTAGGACCAAGGAAGATAAATGAACCCATTGGACGTTTCGGATCTTTCAATCCAGCACGAGCACGACGAACTGCACGACTGACGGACTTCACAGCCTCATCCTGACCAATGACACGTTCATGCAGAATTGATTCCAGATTCATCAAGCGTTGTGTCTCTTCTTCTTTCAGCTGATTCACCGGAATACCAGTCCAGCTGGCTACTACTTGTGCGATATCCTCAGGAGTTACCTCGGAATCCGTGCGACCTTGTTTTTCTTTCCATTGGTTCTTCGTTACATCCAGCTCTTCACGGATTTTTTGTTCCGTGTCACGCAGAGCTGCTGCCTTTTCGAACTCCTGGCTTTGAACCGCTGCGTCTTTTTCCTTCCGGATATCCTCGAGACGGCTCTCCAGTTGTTTGAGGTTAGGTGGGATCGTGTAAGAGTTCAGTCTTACTTTGGAACCCGCCTCATCAATCAGGTCAATCGCTTTGTCCGGCAGGAAACGGTCTGTAATGTACCGATCAGACAGTTTAACCGCCTGCACAATCGCTTCATCCGTAATTTTTACCCGGTGATGCGCTTCGTAACGATCACGTAAACCATGCAAAATTTGAACCGCTTCTTCTGGAGAAGGCTGATCGACCGTAATCGGTTGGAAACGACGCTCTAGCGCAGCATCCTTCTCGATATATTTGCGATATTCATCCAACGTTGTAGCACCGATGCACTGCAATTCTCCACGGGCCAAAGCCGGTTTCAAAATGTTCGAAGCATCAATTGCACCTTCCGCTCCGCCTGCACCAATCAGGGTATGCAATTCGTCGATGAACAAGACAATGTTACCCGCTTGACGAATTTCATCCATAATTTTTTTCAGACGATCTTCGAATTCACCGCGATATTTTGTACCTGCAACAACTGAACCCATATCCAATGTCATGACACGTTTGTCACGCAAAGTCTCTGGAATTTCGTTGGCGATGATTTTTTGTGCAAGTCCTTCAGCGATAGCTGTTTTACCTACACCTGGCTCACCGATCAGTACTGGGTTGTTCTTGGTACGACGGCTCAGCACCTGGATAACACGTTCGATTTCTTTACTACGTCCAATCACTGGGTCCAGGTTGTTCTCCTTGGCATACGCCGTAAGATCACGTGCCAGACTGTCCAGTGTTGGTGTGCTGACATTGGAAGGCGTACCATTATGACTGGATACAGCTTCACTGCTGCCAAGCAGTTGCAGCACTTGTTGACGTGCCTTGTTCAAACTAATACCCAGGTTGTTCAGCACACGTGCTGCAACCCCTTCGCCTTCACGAATCAATCCAAGCAGGATATGCTCTGTGCCTACATAGGTATGGCCCAATTTGCGAGCTTCATCCATAGACAATTCAATCACTTTTTTCGCACGAGGCGTATATGCAATGTTCGTAGGTTGCTCTTGGCCACGGCCAATTAGCGTCTCTACTTCATCTTGAATTTTTTCCAATCCGAGTCCCAGGCCGATCAGCGCTTTGGCTGCGATGCCTTCGCCTTCACGAATGAGGCCGAGCAAAATGTGCTCTGTACCGATGTTATTATGACCAAGACGGACAGCTTCTTCCTGCGCCAATGCGAGCACCTTTTGGGCCCGTTCCGTAAATCTTCCAAACATCATATCTCCTGCACCTCCATGGTTTTGGATAAAACGGGGGCTGTTGAAAGGATCCCACCGTATTCTTCATATCATTTTTGTTTGCAGCCGTGCTGCGAATAAAATCATTCAGCATTCATTTATAGAAATGCTCTATTATATAAAAGCCGCATCTGCGGCGTGAAACCTTTATAAACAACTCTTGAACAACCTAGGATTGATTGGCTGCACTGATCGTATCACGGATCAACTGAGCCCGATATATGTCACGCTCATCTGTCCGCATGTCTTCCCCAAATGTTTTCTGCAAAAAGCCCGGCTGCGTCATCACATTCAACTCGTTCATCACGGTAATGGACAAGCCGTCCAACAATCCGAGATCAACACCAAGTCGAACATCAGACAGACGCTGTGCAGCTTCCTTCGAATCGACGATGGCTGCATGGGACAAAATGCCGTAAGAACGCATAACCCTGTCGGTAATCCGCAATCTGGAGTCCGTAATTAACCGTTCTCTGGCGGTACGCTCATGCCCAATCATCTGTAACACAACACTATGCAGGTTATCGATGACTTCTTGTTCCGTCTGCCCCAGTGTGATCTGGTTCGAGATCTGGAACAGGTTACCCATCGCCTCACTGCCTTCACCGTAAATTCCCCGTACAGTCAGTCCGACTTGGGAGACTGCACTTAGAATGCGGCCAATCTGCTGTGTCATCACCAGAGCGGGTAGATGCATCATGACAGATGCTCTTACACCTGTACCTACATTCGTAGGACAGCTGGTTAAATATCCTCTGCGGTCATCAAAAGCGTAATCCACATGCGCTTCAAAAGCATCATCTATGGCGGAAGCTTTCTCCCAGGCTTCTTTCACCTGGAACCCCGGATAGAGGCACTGGATACGAAGATGATCCTCTTCATTAATCATAATACTGACAGATTCATCCTCACTGAGAATAACAGCACCATTTCTGGATTCGTTCGCAAGACTGGGACTGATTAAATGCTTCTCCACCAGCACCCGTTTGTCAAGGTCATCAATATCAATCAGATCTAGGGTATGAAAATCTCCAAAGGCATGAACGTCATCATATTGAAGTACTTCGCTCAGCTTATTCAGCACTTCTTCCGATTGCTCATTGGAAGCCAGCATCGGAAACGGATAATGCTGCAGGTTGCGTGCGATCCGGACTCGGCTGCTAATGACGATTTCGGAATCAGCCGCATCACTACGCATCCAGTCGCTGAGCGCCTTCTCTGTAAAACGCAGATTAGGCATTACGCATCCCTCCTACTCATCACAAACTTTACTCCTGAGCTATTTCTTTTTCAAGTTCCCTGATCTGATCACGAATTTGAGCGGCTTCTTCAAACTCCTCTTGCGTTATGCTCTCCTGAAGATCCCGTTTCAGATCAGCAATCTGTCTTTTGACCTTGATGCGACCACCAGCCCGTGCAGGCACTTTACCCACGTGGGAAGTGCTACCGTGAACCCGTTTGAATAGTGGGTCCAAACGACTGTCAAAATATTTATAACAAGAACTACAGCCAAAACGGCCGATTTTACTAAACTGTGAATAGGTCATGCCGCATTCTTCACAACGAAGGGATTGCGCGGGTGTTGCTCCCGCACTGCCATTCTTGCCTGAGGGTTCAAAATCAAGCAACCCGGACAATAAGTTATGAATGGAAAATCCGTTGGATGTTCCGGGAATCATTTCCCCTTTTTCACGAGCACATGACTCACAAATATGGAATTCCGTCTTCTCTCCGTTCACGATCTTCGTGAAATGGAGTGTTGCCGGACGGTTGTTGCATTCTTGGCACAGCACAATGATGTACCCCCTTGATCCCGATAGTTTTCATTTACCGAGCAAAGATATTAACATCGCCTTTAACATTCTGGCACGAATTTGATCCCGGTAAGGAAGTTTGACCAATATAATCTCTCTCGATACAGCTGCCCGCATCAACCCGGCTTCCCTTTTGCTCAAGAAACGTGCTTCTTCCAGTTGGTAGATCAGACCTTCGGCAGCTGTCTGCCCGATCTCATCTCCAATACTATGGTGCAAATGGTTATGCAGAGCCGAGTGAGCCGGCAATTCAATCCGCTGTATGCGAACATAACCGCCGCCGCCACGTTTACTCTCTACAAGATAACCTTTTTCGAGTGTAAATCGGGTGCTGATGACATAATTGATCTGGGAAGGCACACATGAAAATTGATCAGCCAGATCATTACGTTGAATTTCGACCAATCCTTCGGGACTTTCATGCAAAATACTCTTCAGATATTGTTCGATAATATCAGAGATATTACGCATCCACTCATCCTCCACTGTCTGAAACGTTAAGTCAATAAGGACCCACACGCCCCTACAGAGTACACCTTCTCAACCCATTTAACCAATCAAGGAAACAGCGAAACTGATCTTCAACGGTCTTTAACAGGAGAGCGAAGGACGCTCGAAGGTCCTTTAATATTGCTTTTATCCGCTGATGTGTACTACCTTCAATATGGCTCCCACCACCGGATTGCAGAAAGAAAGTTACGTAAGTATTTAACCTTTAGTTGACTTTGACTTTCTTTGACTTTATATACATTATAGCATATTTTGTGGTTTTGCCAAGAGGGAGCACTATTCATTTTTTACGATTTTACACGAAATATTCGGCTGACACAAAAAAACCTCTCCAAAATAGCTGGAGAAGTCCATTTGTCTCACACTAGCATCGTAATGCTATACAAGTTAAGTCTATGAAATTGATCCTAAAATACTCGTTACTCTATGAGGATCAGAAAAAATCAAGTAAATACGTTTCCCGTTCAGGAATCGCTTGCTCCAAAGCCTTAATCGCTCCATTCGGTCCTTCAATTCTACCTATTTGAGCCATCTCTGCGGGCCTACGATACCCCATCAGCATTGCGGTGAGCGCCTGTATGTCTACTTTAACAGTCTGATCCTTAGGTGCCGACTCAGATGTTTTCCATATCGAAGCTGTACCATTCATCGCCACATTCAACTGCCATACCCCTTCATTCCATGGTGCATGGGCATCCTCTACCTGGAGATTAATCTGTACTGGTGAGTCTGGGCTCGCAAAAGGATACTGTGAAATAAATTGTTCTACACTCACAATACGTGCCATGAAGAAAGGTACAATTTCCTGCTGAATCCGCGGATTATCTAATTGAAAAGCAAGCATATCACTGGCTGGTGCCTGTAAAGTGACTTCCTCAATCATAGAATCATGGTTGGCAATAAAGGTCCACAAACCTTGTCTTGTCTCTTCATTCAGATAAATGATCTCTTTAATGGTAAACTTTCTTTCCTTAACCTCATATAAAACATAGCCTTGTGCTTTACCAGCTTCATCATAATATACAGCCTTCTGGCTGGCGCCATTAGATAGAACTGAATTCTCCCATCTCGCATCATCCCGAATCAAGGTTCCGTTATAGCGTTCAGCGTACGCACTGTATACTTCCTTTAATATACTGAGTCCCGGATCGCCACGGCGAATTGTTCCAGGGGTTGCCTTTTTCGCAGGCAGATGAGCTGTAGGCACTTTATATCGTTTAAACTCAACATACGTCTCCCATCCATATCTCCGATAAAATGCAAAAGAAAACGGATGCAAAAACGATATACTTTGTTTGTTACGGTTCATTTCCTCCAGCGCATGCTTCAACAGCCCAGCTACCCAGCCTTTACGTCTATATTCTGGCCATGTCGCTACTCCCGCAATACCGCCCATCTCGAACGATCTCCCATGAATATAGGTTTGAAAAGGAATAATATGAAGTTTGGCACCCAATTGTCCTTCCTCAAATACACCCCATATATCCTGTGAATCAAATTGACTCCGTCTCTTCTCCGTTTGCTCTTCACTCATTACCACTTGAAAAGCATACTCGGAGAGTGCCATAGCTGGCTCAAAATCATCTACGGTTAATTTCTGAATTTCCATGTCGTCCTGCACCCCGTTCTCTAAGTTATGATATCTTTCAAATCATGGCCTGATACGTGATGTATGTATCCATTTATGAGTGTGTCAGAGGAACGGGACAAAGTCAAACAAGAGATGCGCGGGCATCTCTCGGGGATAACGATCTATATTAAAAAACACAAATAAAAACCACCACCGAATAACATCGGC
>NZ_LGRP01000034.1:0-47387 GCF_001636635.1 Paenibacillus sp. O199 | reverse complement strand
ATACACGCTTTGTCGATGCTGTGGATGTCGAATTTGTTTCAAAGCTACTTGACAAGCTTGCAGTTTCTGGGCGATTACGTTCTATAGAATCATTCTGTTTCTGTTCATTCATCCCGAATTCTCCCTCATGAGGTTTTTATAAAGCCATCTATAAAATATGTACGCATAGGCCAGACGGAGTGAAAACTGTACTGACAACGAGCGAAGCGAGCACGTGAACCAGTAAATGAGCACAACGTTCTTCTCCATCATAACGGAAGGGGAAAGATCAGAACAAGCTTTGAACGTATTTAGCGAGATAAGCGATTTAACGAACAGTAGCAACCCGCCCGAACCAACCAAACTGAACCCAAAATCACGCCTTTTAAATACGGGAGTGATCTATTTTTATTTGCCTATATGTCACTTTAATCATATATATAAACCTAACGCGAATCATACGAGAAGTCAAAGTAAATGGTTGACAATCTGTATTAACTGTACTAATAATAGTAATACAGTTAATACACCTTAGGATTGGATATATACACTTCAATATACAGTCATCGTTCATCAATAGGGTATTACAACTTTTATAGAGAGGAGGTGCGGGATGTTCGAATTGGATGTACGCAGCCGTAAGGCGATCTATGAGCAACTAGTAGACAAAATCAAAGAAATGATCGTGTACGGTGTTCTCCAACCCGATGAGCAGCTGCCTTCCGTTCGCACACTGTCCGGGCAGCTTACGGTTAATCCGAATACGATTCAGAAGGCGTACCGGGAACTTGAACGTGAAGGTTATATCTATTCATTGCAGGGAAAAGGGAGCTTCGTATCATCGTCCGTGGAACATCCGAATGCAGCCATGAGAGATGAAATCAGAGCCGCTCTGGTGAAGCTGATTGCGGAAGCTTCATATTCCGGTTTGAGCAAAGCCGATATGACGCTTTTATTTGAGGAAGCGATGGCCCGTATAGAGAAGGGGGAGCCACATGATTGAGCTGAATCAGGTCATTAAGGCATTTGAACAGGAAAAAGCCGTTGATGGCGTCACGATGCAAGTACATAAGGGATCGATCTACGGTTTACTCGGTTCCAACGGGGCAGGAAAAACGTCGCTGCTCAAAATACTGGCAGGCATCTATCGTCAGGATAGCGGAACGGTTCGCATTGAGGGACAAGAAGTATTTGAAAATATGGACCTCAAGGGACGCACCATTTTTATGGCGGATGCGCCATACTTTTTCCCGCAATCGTCCATCCATCAGATGGCTGCCTTCTACCGTTCGGTATATCCGCGCTGGAATGAGGAGCGTTTTGTACAGCTCGGCAGTGTATTTAAACTGGATGTGAAACGTAAACTGCATCGCATGTCCAAAGGCATGCGCCGTCAGGCAGCCGTATGGCTTGGACTTAGCTGCATGCCTGAAGTGCTGCTCATGGATGAGCCAATTGATGGGCTTGATCCGGTCATGCGGCAGCAGATCAAGAACCTGCTGTTCCAGGAAGCAGCGGAGCGTCAGGTGACGATTCTGATCTCGTCTCACAATTTGCGCGAGATTGAAGACCTATGCGATCATGTTGCCATCATGCACAAAGGGCGGATTATCGTAGAGAAAGATCTGGATGATCTGAAGGCTGATACACATAAAATTCAGGTCGCTTTCCGCCATCCTGATCATGCCAAGGCTATGGACGAACAGGTGAATATTTTGCATGAAGAGCAGCGTGGAAGTGTATCCCTGTTTATTGTGAAAGGCAATCGCGAGGCTGTGACGGAACGGTTCCGTGCATTTGATCCCTATCTGCTGGATGTGCTGCCGCTGACGCTGGAAGAAATATTTATCTATGAAATGGAGGATGCAGGATATGATATTCAACCGATTGTTCTGTAACCGGGGCATCCTGTTCCAAAATTTCAGGCAGCATGGATGGATTGGCATTTTGTATCTGCTCACGTTGTTGTTTTCGCTGCCGCTCTATATCGGTACAGAATACCGGGAAGTACCACAGCGGATTACCAGCTTGTTCCAGGCGAATGGGGAAGTGCAAATTCTGTTTGCCATTACGTTCCCGGTAGCTGCGGGTATATTTTTATTCCGTTATATGCAATCTGGTGCACCTTCGGATCTGTTCCACAGTTTGCCGCTGCGCCGCAAGCATCTGTTAACCGTTAATTTGTTGACGGGGTTCGTCGTGATTTTGGTTCCGGTCTGGATTACCGCAGCAATAACCGGTTGGGTGTGGGCAGTACTGGATCATCCAGCTTTTACTTTCGGTGGTAGTTCAATCTGGATGTGGGGCCTCAGTATGAGCATCTACTCGCTGTTTATGTTCATGCTGACCGTGGTGGTAGGCATGTGTATCGGACAGTCCGTATTACAGGGACTCACCGTATACGGCATCCTGATGTTACCGGTCGTTATCTGGTTTGTTTTCTCACTGCATCTGCACCACTATCTTCTGGGGTATGTTTATGAAGACGTGGGCTTTAATGCAGAGAAACTCTCACTTGTCCTGCGTATGGGTTCCATCAGCAGTGCTCCTGTAATTCGTTTGGAACTTATCATTTATTCGGTTCTAGCCATTTTGTTCATCCCTTTGGCATATGTAATTTATGCTAGAAGACAAGTGGAGTCCGCCACTCAGGCAGTCACGTTCCGTATTGTAAAACCGATATTCCGTTTTGGATTTATGTTTACACTGGTTCTGATAGGTGGGGCTTATTTCACCTCGATTGCACCCAGAGCTTCTGTAGGGTGGGACGTATGTGGTTACGTCCTTGGTGGAATTGTGGGCTATATTGGAGCAGAGATGATTATCCGCAAAACCTGGCTCATTTGGACCAGCAGATTGGTTCCGAAATTGGTTCTATACGGTATCGTGGCTGGATTGATCTTGTATGTACCCGTCGCTGATTGGAACGGATATGCTGCCCGGGTGCCTGATATAAGCAAGGTCAACAGTATTAAGCTTGGCGGAGATCGTTACATTTATAGCAATGGTATTAATGTGAAGGTGGATGATAGTCCATTCTATTCGAATGATCCGGAATATATGGAAGCAATCATCGCTCTCCATCAAAAAATTGTCGATACCGATCTGCCTTTGAGAGATCCAGTTAATCCGGACGATGATTATGATGAGAATGTATATATCAACTACAAACTGGAGAACGGCAGGGTGATGAAGCGCAGATATAATATCCCCGAAACCGAATTCCACAAGGAATTGATGGCTGTAAAACAGACAATAGATTACAAAAGGGTTGCGTATGATACGTTCAAATTGGATGAGGATGCGCTGAGTATTGGACTGCGCTCAAGTCTGAGTCCGTATCGTAAGGTATACATTAGCAATCCCAAACAAGTTCGTGAGTTCAAAGAATTGATGAAACAGGACATCTTGGATCAGACCTACGAAGAACAGCGCTCCCTTTGGCAGTCCTTTGCCTACGCGGAATTGAATCAGAGTTCAACATCTTCCGATCCTTATCAGCCGAAAGAGATGTGGAATTTTGATATTAAACCGAGTTATAAGCGAGTACTGGCATGGTTGGAAGAGAACAACTTATACGACCAGCTTCAAGTCCCGGCAGACGAAGTCGCTTCGGCACAATTTGTGAAGCAGGAGATTGATAGTCCGGGTAAGGCGAAGTGGGTTTACTCTGATTCGGATTATATAGACGGGAATTCAAGCGGTAACAAACAGATCGCAACTAAAAACAAAAAAATAATAAGCGATCTGCTTCAACGTCAACGAGCCGGATATCGGACAGAGAAGGATACGGTCTACCATATCAAGCTTAATTTCATTCGTGGTGAGAATGTGTACATGATACTGACGGAAGAGGACCTGACGGAAGAAATGAAAGCCATCCTGGCCGGACAGTAAGTTAATCTGCAAGCGGGAAGGGTTCTCCCGGTAAATATGCTGATTTCTCGATCTGACTTGACCAGAATACAAGTATGGAATATATTAGAAAAAGGTAATGATTCGATTCGAGATGATGACCATTTCGGCGAATCCCATATGGAACGGCTTATGAGGGAAGCACCCGTAAGAGCAGGCAATACGCCTGACTTGCGGGTGCTTTTTTTGTTTTTTGCCAGTTTGTATATCAGGGATCGTAATTGAATCACCGCACAGATACGCCAGCAGGTTCTAACTATCAATTCACATGGAAGGGAGCAGAAGAGAATGCAAACTGGAATTTTGGAGGACAATGCAAGTCATCGGGGGGGCCATTGTTCAAGTTCAGTGCAAGCCAGGCAAAGCCTTTTAAATGAGGGCAATGACAACCAAAAGATTATGAATCAATCACTTATGAGGAGCATGAAGAATCATAGTTTCATGAGCAACCTGAGCAACCGATACGGGTTACGCCCAAACCTTCACGCTAACGTTTGGACCCGTATGAGCCTGGGACTCATCATCATATTCAGTATGAGTGTGATGTATTATTCCTCCGCTGCTGAAGCGGCAGGCCCTGAGCTCGGCGTAACAGCCCAGAAGGCGTGGGAAACCGTGCTGAGCAAGGCTGATTCGCAAACCAAGTTGTCCCTGCAACGAGCGTACGAGAACGTTGGCAACTGGACGACGCAGGAACAAGCTTGGGAACAAAAGACAAAAACCATTCATGCCGCCAATACCAAGGAGCTGGAACAATTACGTGTGAGTATAAGGCAAATCGATGATGCAAAGATCGCTGGTTTAATCGAAAAGGTAAAACAAACCGAGGCACGGTATGAGTCTTTGTTTGCTTTGTACAGTTCAGTGAATAGGCAGCTCGATGCTGCCAAAGCGATCAAAAACAAGGAATGGAGTGCGGCTATTCGCACCCAAGCGGATACGTTGAAACCAGTTGTTCAGCTTGCCCGAGAAGACATTCGTTTCAAGAAAAAGGAGCTTGCCGAAGCCCGCAAACGAAAGAGCACAGAAGTGAAACGGTTGCGTACTTTACTGGCTGGAGCTGATCCGGTGAAGAAGCAGATTCAAACGGGCAAAAAACAGGCGAGCCTATCGAAAGAGCGATATTCAAACGCGTTACAGCAATTCAAACAGAGTGCAAAACTAGGCCAGTCATCACGCGTATTAAGCTCATTGAACTCCTTATCCGCAGCAGCAGAGAAATGGGCAGGCTCCAAACAACATATCTATACACTGGAACAGAAGGTAAGTGCTATCTATGCCAAAGTCAGACAGGAACTGACCAAGAGACCTAAATAAAAGCGAGATACATTATCTTTTTTGCCACTACCGAGAAACAACAGTATAGTCGATGAGAAGACAGGACTGTGGTACACTCGAAGCAAATGAGGCGGCAGGAGGATATGAATGGCAGACAAAGAAGATTTGACCCGGTTCGGTGTGGCATTTCCCACGCCTCTGATCGAACAGTTTGACAGCTATATCGAAGAGCAGGGATACAAGAACCGTTCGGAAGCTTTTCGTGATTTGGTCCGTAAAACATTGCTGGAGCCCTCTGCATTGCATTCCGAGCAGGATGTAGCTGGAACCATTGTGATGGTGTATGACCACCATATCAGTGATCTTCCTATTCGATTAATGGAGCTGCAGCACGAGGCGCACCATGACATCATCTCCAATATGCATGTGCACCTGAACCATGATCAGTGTCTGGAGGTCATTGCGGTACGGGGCAACCTAGGACGATTGCGTCATCTGCATCAGCAGATCCAGGTTCAAAAAGGAGTACTGTATGCAGAGCTGTCCGTAACGTATGTGGATGAGCTCAACAAAATGGCAAGCCACCACAGTCCTCACAATCATGATCACAGCCAAAATTAATAATCATCACCATCATCCTGATTCCTCAACGGATTAACTTTTAAAAATTCAATAACCGATTCATTGGCTTTAGCCCACTTTGTCCATAGCACGTATTTTGAACAGCAGATTATTGGTCCAATACCGATAATCTGTTGTTTTTTTGTGTTGTTATAATACCTGACTCCAATCAGGGTGTCGTCTATTTATACCTCTGTTAATCTCATTTAAATTCCCTATAAATGAAAATAAATGGATTTTGAAGTTAAGTTTGTTGACACAATAAATCTATTTTGTGCTACAATTTTCAAAAAAAGTAACACGGAATTGGATTGAATCGTAAAAATTAGAGGGGGGAACAACGTAAATGCGTGGATTTTCATGGGGGAAACGATCAGTTAGAGCGGGAGTAGGCATTTTACTGATATGCACAGTTGGGCTGTCGGGATGTACACAGGGGACATCCTCAACAGAGAGCGTCCATCAGGCGGCGACTTCTCTTCCCAAAGAAGAATTGGTGCTGGCCGTTGGCACGGAACCGGAAGGTGGATTTGATCCCACTACGGGTTGGGGACAGTACGGTTCGCCGCTCTTTCAGAGCACTTTGCTGAAAAGGGATGCCAAACTCCAACTGGTCAATGATCTGGCGACAGATCATTCCGTCAGTGAAGATGGGCTGACTTGGACCGTCACACTGCGGGATGATGTAAAGTTCTCCGATGGTGAGCCACTGACGGCCGAAGATGTCAGGTTTACATTTGAAACGGCTGCCAAGAGTGGTTCGGTCATTGATCTTACCAATATGGCTGATGTGGAAGCACCGGATACAACAACTGTCGTCTTTACATTGAAGTCGCCGCAGTCCACGTTTATCAGTCTTCTGACTACACTCGGTATTGTGCCTGAGCACGCCTATGGTCCTGATTATGCCGAGCATCCGGTTGGGTCTGGTCCATACAAGCTGGTGCAGTGGGATAAGGGTCAGCAGGCGATCGTCGAGGCTAACGAACAATATTACGGGAAAAAGTCCACATTCCATAAACTGACGTTCCTCTATCTGGATGAGGATGCAGCCTTTGCAGCGGCGCAAGCCGGAACAGTCGATATTGCGGCTATCCCGGCGGCATTCAGCAAGCAACAGGTAAGCGGCATGAAGCTGGAATCAGTGAAAACAGTCGATAACCGGGGCATCATGTTCCCGATGCAACCCGCAGGAGCTAAGTCTGGTGACGGCCTGCCGGCAGGCAATGATGTTACTTCCGATATCTCCATTCGAAAAGCGGTAAATGTCGCGATTGATCGCACTGCATTGGTGGAGGGGGTACTGGAGGGGCAAGGTCGTCCAGCCTACTCGGTCAGCGACGACCTGCCGTGGAGCAATCCGGATTCTGTTTTTGCAGATGGGAATCTCGATGAAGCGAAGCAGATTCTGGCTGATGGCGGCTGGGTGGATACAGATGGTGATGGAATTGTAGAAAAGAACGGCATAAAGGCCGAGTTCAATCTGATTTATTTTGCAGGGGATCTAACGAGACAATCTTTAGCGCTGGCTGCTGCGGATATGGTGGCCCAGGCAGGGATCAAGGTCAATGTAGAGGGAAAGAGCAGGGAAGAGACGAAAAAGCTGGCCTATACTAATGCCGTATTATTTGGGTGGGGAAGTCATGATTCGCTTGAGACATACAACCTCTACAGTAGTACCCATAAAGGGGAAGGTTACTACAACACTGGATTGTACAGTAACCCAACTGTGGACAACTGGATGCAACAAGCTCTCCAAGCGACAACGGAAGAAGAAGCACTGCCCTTCTGGCAGAAAGCGGAGTGGGATGGATCGACAGGATTTAGTTACCAAGGCGATGCGCCATGGGCATGGCTGGTGAACATTGACCATCTGTATCTGGTGAAGAATGGTTTAAATATCGGTGAACAGCAGATCCATCCACATGGTCATGGGTGGCCTGTGACATCCAACCTGGAAGAATGGTCCTGGGAGGAAGAATTGAAATAGAAACGCTGCGGTAGCTTTAGCCTGAATTGGGGAGAGATTGGATGGAGGACAGGATGGGATGGGCCAGATTTGTCGGATTTAAAATGCTGCGGCTGTTATCTTTGCTGGCAGGAGTCAGTGTGGTGTCTTTTATATTAATGCAGTTCTCTCCAGTGGACCCGGTGGAGGCTTACATAGGTGGAGATATGATCAGGGTGAGCGCAGAACAACGCAGTCTTATTGAAGAACGTTGGGGACTCAATGATTCACCCGTAGAACGGCTGTTTTCTTGGGGGCAGGCACTAGTTCAGGGGGATCTGGGAACATCGATGATCTATAGACAGCCGGTTGCGGACATCATCCAGGAACGATTCATGAATTCTGTCGCTCTTATGGCGGTGGCATGGGTGTTATCCGGTCTGATTGGATTCGGTCTGGGTGTCGCTGCTGCTATGAGGCGGGATTCGCGGCTGGATCGTCTGATCTGTTGGTACTGTTACACACTGGCTTCCACACCGGTATTCTGGATTGCGCTGTTACTGCTCATGGTATTCGGTGTATGGCTTGGCTGGCTGCCAATCGGACTTGGTGTACCTGCGGGCATGGTAGCAGATCAAGTGACATGGGGAGATCGGGCTATGCACATGATTCTGCCTGCGCTGACGTTGAGTCTGACGGGCGTAGCCGCTATTGCCTTACATACCCGGCAGAAGCTCGTGGATGTGCTGGACTCCGATTATATTCTTTTTGCGAGGGCACGAGGTGAGCGAGGTGTTCAACTGTTTCGTCGTCATGGGTTCAGGCATGTGGTACTGCCAGCTTTGACGCTGCAATTTGCTTCATTTAGTGAATTGTTCGGTGGAGCTGTGCTCGCGGAGCAAGTGTTTTCCTATCCCGGATTGGGGCAAGCAACAGTCCAGGCTGGATTGCGCGGTGATGTGCCGCTGCTGCTTGGACTTGTGTTGTGCAGTGCGATCTTTGTGTTTACAGGCAATATGCTGGCCGATATTCTGTACCGTATCATTGATCCGCGCATGAAGGAGGAGGCTATAGGATGAAACAGACATTGGAACGTCCCTCCCGGCCTGCGGCTCAGACTGCACAGCATCCGAAAGTTATCTCTCCCGAAAGTGAGGCGGGGAACAAGAGAAATTGGAGGTCAGTACATCCACGTACTCATGGTGGGAAAGGTTATTCAGGTGGCAGTAATTCTCGTTTCCGTAATCCGCGCAAATGGGCGATAATCTGGGGTGGCCTGGGTGTGACATGGATTGCAACCGTGTGGCTGACAGGCAGACTGCTGCCCGCTGAATCGACGCTGACCTCCTTGATGGATCGGAATCTGGCTCCGGCTTGGGCGCATCCTTTCGGTACGGATTGGCTGGGACGAGATATGTTCATGCGCACATTGAAAGGATTGGCAACGAGCATTCAGGTGGGGTTACTCGCGGCTTGTGGCGGCGGACTTATCGCGCTATTGCTGGGTCTTGCTGCTGCTTCAGGGAAAGCTGCGGACCGGGTCATTTCATGGATCATTGACCTCTTCCTGAGTGTTCCTCACCTGGTATCGCTGGTAATGCTGGCCTTTGTGTTCGGTGGAGGTTTGCCTGGGGTGGCGTTAGCCATTGCCCTGACCCATTGGCCGAATCTGGCCCGCATTGTACGGGCAGAGATGATTCAGCTGAGATCAGCAGAGTATATTCACATCTCACGCAGATTGGGTCATTCGCGAAGGCGTATTGCGGTGCAGCACATGCTGCCCCATCTGATCCCGCAGTTATTCGTGGGAGTGCTGCTGATCTTCCCTCATGCCATTCTGCATGAGGCAGCGATTACGTTTCTAGGGCTGGGGCTGTCACCGCAGCAGCCAGCGATCGGTATTATTTTATCGGAGTCGATGAGATATTTATCCGCAGGGATGTGGTGGTTGGCTTTTTTCCCAGGTCTCGCATTGTTGTTGGTTGTTCGTGCGTTTGATGTGTTGGGCGGTAGTCTGAAGACATTAACGGGAACCGGCAGTTCAAGGGAGGTGGTGTAAACATGGCTCTTCTTGAAGTAGAGGGAGTGTCGGTTTCGTTCCGGCGTGCTCGGGGATGGTTTGGGCACGAGGAGAACCATGTTATTCAGGATCTGAATCTGTCTGTCAATGAAGGGGAGATTGTCGCCGTTGTAGGGGCAAGTGGATCTGGCAAAAGTGTGCTGGCGCAGGCGATCATGGGCATTCTTCCTGCCAATGCGACGATAGAAGGTCGGATTAGCTATGCAGGCGAGCCCCTGACCATGGATCGGCAGCTTCATCTGCGTGGAGATGAACTGGTGTACATTCCGCAATCGGTCAGTTATTTGGATCCGTTGTTGAAGGTGGGCAGGCAGGTTCAACCTGTAAGCCAAAAGACAGGGCGTAAGCACGGATCGACGCTCCGATCCACGATGCAAAAGGCAGAGCAGGAACTGACGGGACGTTATGGATTGCCACAGGGCACGTCGGGCAAATATCCGTTTGAGCTGTCAGGTGGTATGGCTCGGCGGGGGTTGATGGGCACGGCCACCTCCGGGGCTCCAAAACTCATTATTGCAGATGAGCCAACACCTGGCATTCATCCCGAAGTGCTGGCTGAAACGATGAAGCATTTTCGTCAACTGGCCAATGAAGGCGTCGGCATCCTTTGGATTACCCATGATATTACGACTGCTTTGACGGCAGCAGACCGCATATCCGTATTTTACGCAGGCTCCAATGTGGAGACGGCGCAGGTTTGTGATTTTACGGGAAAGGGCGAAAGATTAAGACATCCATACACGAAGGCGCTCTGGAATGCATTGCCGCAAAATGATTTTCAAAATCTGTCTGGTACCCAGCCTGCAGCAGGTCGGCAGCAGGTAGAAGGATGCTCATTTGCACCACGCTGCATTGGAGCGACCATGGCTTGCACGAACGAACGTCCTGAGCTGCGCAAAGTTCGTGGTGGGGAAGTGAGGTGCGTTCATGCCACTTGAAGCTAGAAATGCAGGGTATCGTTATGGTAAAGACGCTTGGGTATTTCAGAATATAAGTATGGAAGTACAGCAGGGAGAAGTCGTTGGTTTGTGGGGTCCCAGTGGCTGTGGCAAAACAAGTCTTGGACGAATCCTTGCAGGTTATATGGAACCGATGGTAGGTCAAGTGCTGCTGGATGGGAAGTCGCTTCCGCTAACCGGAGCCTGTCCGGTCCAACTTGTATTCCAGCATCCGGAGAAAGCGGTGAATCCACGCTGGCGCATGCGCCGTGTCTTGAAGGAAGCCATGATCGAGGATCAGGAGCTGCTCGATGACTTGGGTATCCAGATGAATTGGCTGGATCGAAGGCCCGGTGAGTTGTCAGGCGGAGAATTGCAACGATTCTGCGTTGCACGTGCACTCGGCACAGCAACTCGTTACGTGATCGCTGATGAGATGACCACCATGCTGGATGCGATCACACAGGCACAGATCTGGCATACCGTGATGAATATCGCGCGTCAGCGTAACCTGGGACTGTTGATCATCAGCCATGATTGGGAGTTGCTGGACAGGTTATGTGATCGGATTGTGCAGATGCCAATTTCATAGCTTACGGGTATAAACCGTTTTCCAATATAAAAGGGGTGTCCGAGTAGTCCATCATGAACGTTAATCATGGATATGACTACGGGGACAGCCCCTTTTTGCAATTTTAAAGAAACCAATGCTTTAACGAAACTAGCGCACGCTATTAGACGGAATTCTACACTTTCGGTGTTGGAACGAATCGTAGACACCTTATATGCCCGATTCGTTAGCGTCTTTAATTTCCTTTAAAAGTATCTCAACTTATTTGTTCGACAGTCTGCCCACCAGCACAGACAATCTGCGCATCGCTTCTTCCACTGTTGAACGTGGGCAGGCTACATTCATGCGCATGAATCCTATGCCTTCTGCTCCGAAGATACTTCCATCATTAAAGGCGAGTCCCGCTTCCTTAAGCAGCATCGTACACAGCTGTGCATGCGGAATATTCAGCTTCCGGAAATCCATCCACAGTAGGTAAGTTGCTTCCGGAAGCCGGATTCCGATTTGCGGCATATGCTCTGCGACATACTCCTGCACGTAATCCATATTTCCGCGGATATAGGCAAGACAGTCATCCAGCCATTCTTCGGCACCGTTGTAGGCCGCTTCGGCTGCAACTGCTCCCAACGTGGAGATGTTGGCAAGTCCCATCGTTTTCACGCCCTGCATGAATGATTCCCGTAGCTTGGCGTTTGGAATGATGATATTCGAGGTGCAGAGACCGGGTATGTTGAACGTTTTGCTTGGTGCTGTACAGATGATGCTGAGTTCAGCGACAGCTTCAGAAATAAGGGCCAGCGGTGTATGTGCACCGCGTTGGTGTACCAGATCGGCATGAATCTCATCCGAAACGATAATTACATTATATTGCACGCAGAGTGCAGCAAGGCTTTGAAGTTCTTCATGAGTCCATACCCGTCCAACCGGGTTGTGAGGACTGCACAGAATTAACATTTTGACCCGACCCGTCTTCAGGCAGGATTCCAGATGCTCCAAATCCATGGAGTAATGTCCATCGTTCTCCACCAACGGATTGGTCATCAGTTCTCTGTCTTGACCACGTACCACATCATAGAAGGGTGCATATACCGGAGTCTGAATTACTACTGCATCTCCCGGTTTGGTGAACCGTTGTACAGCAATGCTGAGTGCAGGCACAATACCTGGGGTGAATACAACCCATTCATCGTTAATGCTCCAGTTGTGACGTCGCTCCATCCATCCCGATAGCGCTGCGTGATACGCATCTGTTCGCACCGTATAGCCAAAAATTCCATGTTCCATTCGAGTCTTCAACGCTTGAATGACCGACGGCGGAGCGGCGAAATCCATATCGGCAACCCACATGGGGAGTGCATCTGCAACACCAAAAATCTCCTCAAGCGCATCCCATTTCTCTGATCCCGTGGAGAGCCGATTAATCGGCTCGTCAAATGTATGATTATTGTTCTTGCTCATTGCTTAAATCCCCCTTGAAATCCGTTCCTTCGACTACAATCGACAGATTATTATCTAATAAATTTGGTGTTTTCGCAACTTGTAACCGTCAGATGGATTCCATTTTGTATAGAGCTGCATCCAGGAATATATTCATGTAATAACAATGATTCGAGCGTGCGTAAAACAAAATAATGAAACGACTAATTTTGTGCGCCGCTGGTCCTGTTTTCCTCTTAAATCATGTACAAGCTCTCACCAGATGGTATTATGATTCCAACCTTTGGTTTAACAACGAAGCAGCAACCGTACATATATTTTCGGTAATAAAACAATCAGGAGGTATTTCGGATGAAAAATAAAAGGTGGATGTTAACCGCTGGTGTCTTAGGCATGGTGTTAACGGGATCAGCAGGGGTATATGCAGGAACGCAATTGGAAACCATTAAGGCTTATTTGAACCATGGGTTAGGCATTGAAGTGAACGGACAGAAGTTCACACCAACAGGTGATCAGGGCAAGAAGCTCATTCCTATTACATATCAAGGCAGTACGTATCTCCCAGTTCGTTCCATTGCAGATACGTTGAACACGGAAGTCACGTATGATTCGAAAACTAATAAAATAAGCATCGGTTCTACAAGTTCCTCCAGTGGGTCCAGTTCCACAAGCAACAGCGGCTCAACTTCAACATCAACAGATAAAAACAATCAGGCTGAAATTGTGAAGGCCAAATATTTACCAGCTGATTTACCTTTACCAACGGATGCCAAGATAATTAGCCTGATAGAGTCTAGTGTAGACGGCGGCAAGAACAAAATCGTCTTTACATATACAACAAAAGAAACGCTGCTGACGGTAGGCACTTCCTACAAAGGTTATTACCAGAACAAAAACCTCACTCAATACAGCCAAGACGTACAGGGTGAAGGATTCAACGTTATTGCCCGTAAAGAAGGGAAATTTGCCGTATCCATTACTGGGTCCACTTCCACAACCGACAAGGATGTTAATGAAATAACTGTTGTATGGGAAGATGAATAAGAAATCGTGACAACAAGTACTCGTAGCCATGCTTTGATAAAAATAAACTTGGGATAGTAACGTAGAACGCAGTAACTGTCCTATTTCCAAACGTCCAAACAGTAAAAACCACCAGAGAAGGTCAGGATATGACCGATTCTACTGGTGGTTTTTTTGCTGATCCTGGATTCTTCTCGCTCAGGCAGACATGAAGAGCAGGAGGAAGAATATTTATTTTTTATTTCATAAATGTGATCTTATTATGGCGTTACAAGTGCTCGTTAAACCATCCGGCAATATGCTCCAGACGACGTACCCTTAAGTGCGGGTGACCTCCACGGGACAGCTCGTGATTGGCTCCCGGGAAACGAACGAACCGAGTGGTCTGTTTGCGCCGCTTCAAGGCAACATACAGTTGTTCAGCCTGTTCAATCGGACAACGCAGATCCTGCTCACCATGCAAAATCAGCAGCGGCGTGCTGACATTACCCACATATGCAAGCGGGGAGTGTTTCCATAACTTCTCGGTGTCATCCCATGCATTACCGCCAATCTGGTCTTCCGTGAAAAAGAATCCAATATCACTGACTCCGTAGAACGAGAGCCAGTTAGAGATGGAGCGCTGAGTGACGGCTGCCTTGAAACGATCAGTATGTCCAACAATCCAGTTAGTCATAAAGCCACCATAGCTGCCGCCAGTGACGCCCAGACGGGACTCGTCGATAAACGAATATCGGGACAACGCATAATCCATGGCTTCCATCAGATCACGATAATCCCCGCCGCCATAGTCACCCCGGCAGGCATTCACGAATTGCTGCCCGTATCCGAGCCCACCTCTTGGATTAATATATACAACAGCATAGCCCTGTGCTGCGAGGATTTGGAACTCATGCATAAACGTAAAGCCATACATCATATGTGGACCGCCGTGAATTTCAAGGATGGTTGGGACTTTGACTCCTTCCACCATACCAGCCGGTTTCAGCATCCAGCCTTGCAGTCGCAGGCCATCAGAGGAATCGAACCAGAAGGTCTCGGGTGTGCTAAGTTGGATTTCTTCATCCAGTTGAGGATTGCTATGGGTCAATTGTATAGGCACGGCCCCAACTTCATCAGGTTGAGTATATAGAAAGAGATCACCAGGACGAAGTACGTCTGCTACGCCTGCCACAATCTGTCCATTTTCCAGCTCAGCAAACTGATAGAACTCTTTCTCGTCCGGCAAGATGTATTCGGCATGACTGCCATCTCGTGCGAATCGGGCAATCCGGACGCTACCTTCAATAGTAGCAAGACAGAGAATGGATGAACCATCACGACTGAATACCGGACCCGTATTAGTTAAGTGTGAGCGCATATCACCAACGAGGCTATGATTGATCTGTACATCCCAATCCTTACTCAGACATACGGGTTGGCCGCCTGAGACCGGAAGGGTATAGAGCTTGACCAACGTAGCATTTCCATAGGAACGGTCGCTGGCAAGCAGTGCAAGGGATTGTCCATCAGGTGCGTACGACAGCCGGCCGAAAGAGTATCCTTCCGGAGTCAACTGCTGCACGTCAGATCCGTCAGCCTTGGCACGATACACATGGTTTGTCAGGGTGTAATCGTTATGCTGCTCGCCTTCTTCCGGAAACTGAGCGATCCAGGCAATGGACTCTCCATCCGGCGACCACGCATAGTCCCCGACGTCATAATGGCCTGTAGTTACAGGGATCGCTTCTCCGCCTTCAGTTGGAACACGGAAGAGATGGGTTCGTCGACCGTTCCACAATCCACCGCTGTCAGATTTCATTCGAATTCGATCCACGACAAGTTCTTGCAGCAGTTTTTTATCTATGTCTTCAGTTTCATCTTCGTCTTTTTCACTCATGTCCACAGATGATTTAACAAGCAAAGTGAGCCCATCCGGTGACCAGAGCAGGGAGCTAACGCCATGCTTTAAATGGCTGACTTGCTGTGCTTCTCCACCATCTGAGGCGATCAGCCACACTTGTGTTTTGCCTTCATGTTCTCGTAAAAAAGCAAGCTGTGAACCATCCGGCGACCAAGCAGGAGCGTGATCCTTATCTCCGGATGTGAAAGCTCTGTCCTTCTGGTTCTCCAGGTTAAGGAGTCTCAGGTGAGAAGAATAACCGTCTCGTGCTTCGTTTGTTTTCCGACTTACATATACCAGTTGTCCGCCCTGAGGAGACGGAGTTGGATCATTAACCCATGTAATCTGAAAAAGATCTTCCGATGTTATGCCGCGCAGACTATTCATTGTTTGTCCTCCCACCACGATCAAATTGTTTTAATTTCCTAACCTTTCCATTTATATTAACGGAAAGCATGAGGCAGGACAACTCGATTCTGAACGAACGTACTCCTATTTCTTAACAATATCACCTGTGCCCGAAAGGAATTATTGGAAGCATGACGAATCCTAATGTTGAATAGTCATGAAATAGACGAAATGCTGTCTGAAAATGATGTTTAATGTCAGTTGAATCTGTTTAATGAACAATGCTATTTAGGTATATTTGGTAATACAGCTCATTTAATGAGCTGTACCCCGTTTATATAGATCATTCTTGTCTCAGTCACCATGAAGGAGGAGCATCACTTTGTCCACATCCTATGATCAACAGCACGTGGAATACCCGAGCCGGAAGCGAATGGCATGGCTTACAGTGGGGGCGGCACTTTTTGTAGCAGCCGGATTTTTTTTGATGTTTGATGGTTCTTCAGCCAAGGGATCTGCCATTTCTTCCGTTATAGGCTTGTTCTCCATTATATTTTTTGGGCTTTGTCTCTGCTACAGCCTGGTGAAGATGATTAAGAAGGAACCTTCCTTTGTTGTCGATGAACATGGGTTTGTAGATTCATCTTCTTACACATCAGGAGGGTTAATTGCCTGGAAAGATGTTGAGAATATTTTTATGTATGAATTCATGGGACAGAAGATGATTGGGGTTAAATTGTGGGACGAGAGAGCGTTTCTTGATCGTCAGAATGGGATGAAGCGCAAAATAATGACGGTAAATAGCAGCATGGTCGATGCTACGGTAAGCATTGCCCAGAACAGCCTCACGTTACCACTGGATCAGTTGTATATCATGATGGTGGAGCGTTGGAAGCGATCGAATGAAAGGGCGAGTGAAGGGAGTAGCTTTGATCTGTTTAATAATCAATAGATAGGAAGAAGAGTATTCTCAGATTGGAGGAGTACAGATGCAACAAGGAAATCAAACGCGTACGATCCAACTGCCCGATGGGACAACACTGCCTGCAATCGGACAGGGAACATGGTACATGGGTGAGAAACAATCCAGTCGGAGAGAAGAAGTTCAGGCACTGCGTCACGGTATTGAACGTGGAATGACAGTAATAGATACGGCTGAGATGTATGCTGAAGGCGGGGCGGAAGAGGTCACTGGTGAGGCTACAAAAGACTGTCGCGATGATGTATTTCTGGTATCCAAGGTGTATCCTCATCATGCGGATCGGAAGCAGATGATTACCGCTTGTGAGCGCAGCCTTTCGCGTCTGGGTACAGATCGCTTGGATCTGTACCTGCTGCACTGGCGTGGAGGTGTGCCGTTGGAAGAGACGGTTGAAGCTCTGGAACAGCTGAAACAATCAGGCAAGATTCTGCGCTGGGGTGTTTCGAATCTGGATACAGAGGACATGCAGGAGCTATGGAACATTCCAGCTGGTCAGCATTGTGCAGTGAATCAGGTGCTGTATCATGCAGCTTCTCGTGGTATTGAATACGAGCTTCTTCCCTGGTTGAGGGAACGCCGTATTCCTGTTATGGCCTATTGTCCGCTGGCCCAAGGTGGCAGGCTTCGTAAAGAATTGTTGGAGCATTCAGTCATCCGTGAGATTGCCAAGGATCGAGGAGTCAGTCCTTCGCAAATTGCGTTATCCTGGGTTATCAGGGATGGAGACATAATGGCCATCCCGAAAGCCGTACAGCTGAATCATGTTGCGGAAAATGCTGCGGCGATGGATGTTATTTTGACCCAAGATGAAATTGTTCGGTTGAATGAGGCATTCCCTGCACCTAAGGGCAAAGTGCCTTTGGATATCGTATAGAAAACTTCTTGTCAGACCGATTACATCATACAATGAACGAAGTTGAAAGAATCAAGAGTAATAAGAGCAGATCTGAGGATCTGTTCTTTTTTTTGCATTTGAGGCCATTTTAAATAAATGGGCTTTACAACAACAAATCACTAGTGTACTATGTAACTAACACACAGATACAGAGAGGAGCGAGGACATTGTGAGCATCGAATTTGACAACAACTTGCCAATCTACCTGCAGATTATGCAGTACATCAAAAGACAGATTGTGACCGGAACACTTAAGGCAGGCGATAAAATTCCTTCGGTTCGTGAGCTCGCGGCCGAATTACAGATCAATCCCAATACAGTGCAGCGAACATTTCAGGAGTTGGAGCGGGAAGAAGTGGTTGAAACCAAGCGAGGTCTGGGTCGATACGTGACAAGTGAGGAGTCGAAAATTATGACGATCAAAAAAGAGATGGCTGGTGAATTGCTGGAGCGTTTTCTGACAGGAATGCAGGAACTGGGCATCGAAGAACAGGATATCGTAAATATCGTGGCGGATGCCGTTGCAGAGGGAAAGCAATCACTGCATCGTGATGGAAGAGGAGGAACAGGGAATGAGTAATATTCTTGAGCTGAACCATGTGAGCAAAACGTATGGCGGCAAGAAAGCACTTCATGACATCACGCTTGATATCGCACCAGGCCGAATTGTAGGTCTGCTGGGCAGTAACGGCAGCGGTAAAAGTACGTTGATGAAGCTGGTTGCAGGGCTTCTGCACCCCAGCAGTGGAGATGTTCGTGTTACGGGAAAAGCGGTAGGTTTGGAAACGAAGTCGCTGGTATCCTTTATGCCGGACCGCCCATTAACCGAGAGTTGGATGAAGGTACGGGACGCGATTGCGTATTACCGCGATTTCTACGCTGATTTTGATCAAGAGAAAGCGAGAGAGATGCTTGATTTCATGAAGCTTGGAGAGGGAGATAAGGTAAGACATCTGTCGAAAGGCATGAATGAACGACTGCAATTAACACTGGCTCTTTCCCGTAAAGCTCGTCTTTATCTGCTCGATGAACCGATTGGCGGGGTAGACCCGGTTGCACGTGGCAAAATTCTGGATGCGATTGTGAAGTTCTATGACGAAGACAGCAGTCTGATCATCTCTACACATCTCGTAACGGATATTGAACGAATTTTTGATGAAGTGATCTTCATTCGTGAAGGTGAATTGGTGATGCGGGAAGAAGTGGAGACACTGCGTCTCAAGTACGGTAAAAGTGTGGATGAGATGTTCAAGGAGGTCTATGCGGAATGATGACATTGCTGAAGTATGACTTTAGAAGGAATTGGAATACGCTTTTGGCTGGGTTAGCCGTATTGATTATCGTTCAAATTGGGCTGGCATTGTTTTTTTCTGAAGTAACAGGGAGTGTTATAGGTGTCATTGCATATGTCGGAGCAGGTGTGGCCATTTATGTGAAAATGATCAAGACATACCGATCCAATATCCGTTCGTTCAACCGTCGTCTTGTGCCGGTAACAGGGCTGTCTCACGTCTTGTCTCCGATCATATTCGGAACACTCTGCTGGTTGGGCTTAATGGTTGTTGCTGCCATTCACTACTTTATTTACAGTACAACGCATACAGGGATTAACTTTACCAGCTACATTAACGATTCGGGTATTCATGTTTCGGAGATTCTTAATGTGTTGCTGTTTCTCTGGTGGGTGGCTATGTTCAGCATCATAATCATCTTCCTCTCCATTTCTATCGGAGGCAGCTTCCGCTTTAAAACAGGACCGTGGATCAGTATTGTCGCATTTTTCGTACTAGTCAATGTCATTAGCTGGCTGGAGAATATCATCTTCTCGGGTCGTTTTAATTCGAACGAATTATTTCATTTCACTGAAGAAAGCACAGCGCTCTCCTTTACGTCCAATCGGATTACATGGTCAGATGGAACATGGGCCAGTATTATTTTTGAAATCATCGTGGCTGTGATTTTGGTTGGTGTTGCTGTGTATCTGAATAATAAAAAAGTTGAAGTTTAAGATAAGATTCTGTCAGCTGCAATTTAGCTGGCAGATTTTTTTATTTGAAGCAATTCCCAGTTCTTATACGTAAATAGGGATATATGTCGTTTTACAATATGGAAGAAGGTTTATTTCTTGTAAGGGAGGAATTCCATGGAACTCTATTTCAGAGATAATTTCTTTAATGCAGGGTACACCGAGATTATGAACCGTGAACAGGAACAGGCAGGTCATCTCGATTTGAAAAGTGCCTTTGGTTCATCGCTTGATGTATTCGATAACTTGGGACTCATTTGTAATGGTAAATTCCGCATGTTAAGTAACCGTTGGGATGTGACCTCAGCCGATGGAAGGGAATGGGGTGTCTTACGGGCGAGAATCAGTTTCCTCAGTAAGAAGTATGAGTACGATGCAGGACCGCGTGGTGTGTATGATGTCTCCGCTCCGGCGTTTTCATATGAATATGATATCACCGGGATGGGCGGTAAAGTTGTGGCAAGCTTCAGGCGTACAAGTGGCTGGTTCGGTTCAGGCGCATTTGTGTTAGACAACCAATCAGAACATCTGGATACGTATGAATTGATAGCGGTTGTGATGGGTGTGCATGCGACTAATAAAAGAAGGAACTCGGCTGCCGGTAGTGGTGCGTAGAGAAAACATATGAACAAAGAGGCTGTCCCTTAGGTCGTTAGTATAACGGGGGACAGCCCTTTTTGTATTATATTATTCTAATGAAACGAACACACGCTATTTGTCCCCCTATGCATAAGTTGGACGTTTAACGAATCACAACTAACAAGAGCTATGCAGAATCACTGCCGTCTGCATTGGCGAAAGGCTTTTCAATGGGGTGGCTCCGTACTCCTCCAGAAGTCCGTTCAGGCATTGCTTCAAGCTCGGTTTCCGCATAGCGTGCCAATACTTTGGCGGCTGTCTCGGACATTCGCTCTCGAAGCGCAGCATTGTCTGCAATCCGTACTCTTTTGCCCAAAAAACGCATTTTGGACAGCACATAATCCATCTCATTCCGCGGGATGGTCAGTTCAATGCGGTACGTCTGTTGGGCTTCCACAAATTCCACCTGCTTCTCGAAGCAGGAAAAGGCATACAGAATTCGCGACAACTCCTGATTGAACTCCGGCAGCACTTCGATCATTACGGTCGTCTTCCGGTTTTCCGTTAAAATCGCGATTTTGGCAGCATATTGAGAAGCAGTTTCCGGTTGAAGCGGCTGAGCTTCCGCGGTAATGATGCTGTGCAGCTTGGTGGACATCAGTTTGTTGTAGAGTGGAGCATACCAGAGTACGTACCATTCTTTTTTGACCATGGAATATTCGAGCTTGTAGGGGTATCCAAACTGATCCTGACTGATTCGTCCATTGCGTACACGCCCTGTCAAGCGAAACCCCTGATGATGCAAAATCATCTGCCGTAATGGTTTGAGCAGCGGATGAAAGACACTGTTCTCTTCACTTTTGGCTTTTTCGGTCAGGTAATCCTGAAGGTCCAGATCCTGCTCTGCATCCAGCATGTCATGCATTTTGTGCAACGTATCAGGATGCAGCGCTTCTGGTGCGGCAGGGTGATTCAGCATCATGCGCAGCCAGGCTCGTTCCTGGGAAGTCCAGGTGAACAGTCCGGTTTCATTCAATCTCGTCATCATCTGGTAGTTGAACATCTTCTCGAACAGATTCATAATATTGCGCAATCTCCTTCCATTCCTTAATCATCTCCTGACGCAGCCTCTGTGGAGCGATCACCTCACAGCTTGAGCCAAAACTCCGAAGCCATGGCTTAATCTCGGTGATCCCGTTGACCTGGATTTCATACAGAAAGGTATGTTCCGTTTCGGGCGTAATCGTTCCCCATTGGCCTTGCAAACGAACCCGATCCAGAATGAAGTTACGCTGGCCGTCCTGAGGATGGAAGAATCGTGCTTGAACCGTCACGGTATTCCCTGTATCCACCAGCCAGCTGTAATTGCTAATCTCGGCCCACTGTTGCTTCAATTCGAGCATATATTGTTCTTCAATCGAATCCTGTTCCTCCAGCTGTGTAATGCCTTCCATCCGGAATTTCACAAAGCCACGGCGTCCCTGATATCCAATGACATACCAGCGACCATACTGATGGTCATAGACCACTTCAAGCGGTACGATCCGGTTGGATCGTCCGCCTGCTTCCCGTTCAAAGCGTGGATTCGTATTCTGCGAACTGTAGCTGGACGGTTTTTTCGGTGAATAATACAGAAACTGCACATGTTTTCGTTGGCGGATCGCACTAAGCAGAGTGTACAGATGTGCTTCGTCCAGAATGCGTGAATAATAGTGGTATTTATAGATAAATGGTTCGGTGGCTTCTTCCTGCGGATAGCTTGCGGCAATGGCTTTTTTGAGACTGTCGCGCAATAAATATCCCTGCACGGACGGGACCTGGGTGTTCGCCATAATATCCACAAAATCATACAGCTCCAGCTGTTCTTCCACGGTTAGACCCGTAAGTACGTCCTGCTGCAAAAGGTAACGATATGGCCTGCCGCCAGGTTCCTTGCGGATCACCCCCACTTCTTCCAGATACTTCAGATCGGAGCGAATGGTCTTTTCGTCAGGCAGCGCCAGTTCCTCTGGAAGTTCAGCGCAGCAGGCATCCAGTAATTCCATTGCGGTTAAAGCTTGATCTTGCAGGGTATGCAAAAGGACAGAAAGACGCTGAATTTCGGTCTCTTTCATCGACTTGGCGCGAAAGAGGAAGAGCAGCATAGGCTCAGCAGATTCTCCGTACTGGAAGCGAACAAGGTCCGCCATTTCTTTGTTTGGTTCCGAACCTGAGCGTTGGTCAGCGACGGTCTGCATGATTTCTTTTAATCTGCGTTGGGTTTTATCAAAAGTATGTACGGAGATGCCGAGTCGTTCGGCATACTGTTTACGGTTGTACGCACCACTTGTCAGGGACAACATGCGCAGAAATTGAATTTCTTTGTCAAAGCTTTCTTTAGCCATGAATATTCACTCCTTGGTGGCCTGGAGTCAGGCGGATATAGTGGATGACTATGTTGGCAGAACAATTCTGCGATATATAGAAACATTCGTGATCTTCCCATTTACTATATCCCTACATTGTATCAGGATGAGGGGCTGGTTTCATTTTAAACTTATGGAGGTCGCCATACTTTCGCCATGTTCGCGTGCAAATGTGTGAGGCATAATAAGGTTGTGAAGCGAGGCAGCAACAAGCTCTGCGGATCAAGGTTCCGAGGCGCCAGGGAGGGTTACTTCGACTGTTAATCGACCAGGTCGTTGGTTCGAATCCAATCGCCGCCGTTCATGGCGGTGTAGCTCAGCGGTAGAGCGGGTATTATACCTTCCCACCTTTTTCCTCGGAACATTTTATTATGGAATATCAGTAAATAGACTCACACCGGGAGGTCATGAGGGATGAGCAGAGCAAAACAATTATTTAATCAACCTCAGCCAACGACACGTAATCATGGGGGCTACGGAGCCTATGAGCGATTGGTGGAGGAACAATATATACAGATGTTGATGACCAATACATTGAACAATACGTTTTATGCAGATACACAGCAACTGATGGATGATGCGATGGTCAGTCATCAGGAGATGGCTGAGGTCGATGCAGGGTTTATGGCGCGGGCGCTGGTCTATGCTCGTAATGAAGGTTTGATGCGGTTACAGCCTCTATACGGGCTGGCACTGCTGTCTAAGGTGGACCCGGATCAGTTTGCGAAGGTATTCTCCAAGGTTGTACAGACACCGGCTGACTTGGCCGATTTTCTGACGATTCTAAGAGGAACGGGTCGGGGACAGGGCGGTCGAGCGGTGAAGCGCCAGGTGAGTCAATTTTTGAACGGCATCACTGAGTATTGGGCAATCAAATACAACGGGCGAGGGCGAGGATACAGTCTGGGCGATATGATCGCTACAGCACACCCCAAGCCGACAGATATGAAGCAACAAGCCTTGTTCCGTTATTTGCGAGGACATGAGGTGGATCTTACGGACCTGCCGCAGTTGCAGGCGCTGGAAAAGCTGAAGGCTACCCCAAACCCGGCAAGTCGGATGCATCTGATTGAAAAAGGCAAACTGCCGTATTCGGTGGTCACATCAATCATGCAGCCGACACGTACGGTATGGGAGGCGTTGATGTCCCAGATGCCGACCTTCGCATTGTTACGTCATCTGAATGCAATGGATCGGGCGGGAGTGTTTGAGAAGTCGAAAAATATCGATTACGTAACGGGCCGTCTAACGGATGCAGAAGCCCTGCGCAAGTCGCGCATCTTACCTTTCCGATTCGCCAGTGCGTATGAAATGATCGCAAGAGAAGAGCTGCGCTATGCTTTGCGGGAAGCGGTGGAGCTATCGATTGGCAACCTGCCATCGCTGCCGGGAAGAACCGCCATTTTCCTGGATCGCTCCGGTTCCATGCAAGGGGATTATTTGCGGATTGGTTCGGTGCTGGCACTGGCGCTATATAAACAAACACGAGGCAACTCGTTGTTCTGGTTATTCGACCATATGGTTGAAGATGCTCGTCCCAAGATGGATGAAAGCATCCTTTCCCAAGCTCACCGGATTCGCGCACAAGGTGGAACCGACACGGGACGGCCTGTACGAGAGCTTCGGGATATCGGAGAAAAAGTGGATCAGATCATTATGATCACCGATGAACAGCAGAATGAAGGCAGTCCGTTATATGTTGAGCTTGAACGTTATCGACGGATGATGAATCCGGACCTGAAGGCATTTATTGTGGATATTGCACCTTATCAGCAGGCAATGGTACCGCCACGGGATGGCAAAACCTTTTATATCTATGGATGGAGTGAAACGGTACTGACGTATATTGCTGAGACTATAACGGGATATGATACACTTGCGAACCGGGTGAGAGAGATAGAGATTTAAATTGGAAATGTGGAGGCCACAGAGATGACTCATGTTCATGAAGAAATGAGAGATACGATTAGACAGCAGCTGAAGCAGATTGAAGAGGAGGAGCAGGTACGGATCATTTATGCCTGTGAATCGGGCAGCCGGGCATGGGGATTTCCTTCACAGGACAGCGATTATGATGTTCGTTTTCTGTATGTGAGACCGCTGGAATGGTACTTGTCGATTGAGGATAAAAGGGATGTTATCGAACGCCCAATCAGTGATCAGCTCGATATGAATGGTTGGGATTTGCGCAAAGCCTTGAAGCTGTTTCGCAAGTCGAATCCACCACTGCTGGAGTGGCTGCAATCCCCGATTCAGTATGACGAACCGTACAGTGTGGCAGAGCATATTCGTGCACTGTCGCCTTTGACCTTCTCGCCAAAGTCCTGTATGTACCATTATCTGAATATGGCGAAGGGAAACTTCCGGGATTATCTGCAGGGTGAGCAGGTGAAGATCAAAAAGTATTTCTATGTGCTGCGCCCACTGCTGGCCTGTGGCTGGATCGAACGTTATGATGCGATGCCGCCGATGGCCTTCGAAGAGCTGGTGCAAGAGCTTGTACCTGAGACTACACCGCTGTATATGGAGATTCATGAGTTACTACGCCGGAAAAAGGCAGGCGAGGAACTCGACCTGGAACCCCAGCTACCCGCGATACAGGCTTTTTTGGCAGAGAAGATTGCGCATTTTGAACAACTGGCCGGTCAACTGGAGAGTGAACAGATTATTCAATATGAAGAACTGGACCGTATCTTCCGTTTTGCACTGCAAGAGGTGTGGGCTCCAACCTGCGATTAAAGTACGAGGTCGTGCGTATTTGCACATCATTTATGGTATGGATTACCTCGCACCGGACAATTTGTCCCGGCTCAGCAAACGCAAAACGTCCAAAAAAGAGCGCCACGCTCTGATGGAAAGTGCCTTGGGTATGGAGGGAATCGAGCGTTTTGTGCGCATGGAGCCTGTGGAAAGAGTGCATGAATGTGTGCTCGCAACATTGGCTTTGGAGTCTGAACCGGTGGACCCACGTTTGTAATAGAATCGGTGAAGCATGAGACTTCTGATTCCTTTGGATGCAAGGTAATAGGGCAGGTTTGGTATATCCAAGCCTGTTTTTGTTTATTTTTCGTCAAAATATTTCATTCGAGATAATTAAAATTAGGATTTTTAAGGTTAATATAAATAACTAAAGCCCTATATGTTTCCAATCCATTCTGGGTAATAATTAATAGTAAGCAAGTGGTCATTGGAATCTCACAACGTAACGATAGGGGGTAACCTGTATGGCGTCAATGATTCTGTTGGTGAAACAGACGGAAGACGATGAAAAGGTTATTTATCGATTCGGACCGAATGAGCGGAAGATGGGACTCATTGAAATGAATAAGGTCAAGGAAAGTGTGAAAGAACTGGAACCTGTTCAGGTCGAGGGTGTCAGTCCGAGTTTTTATTTCAATCGGGCCGCACAGCGACTGGTTCGATGTTTGTTCAGAGAAGGCGGTAAGTTCCCTGAACGGACGACATGTGAATCTTAGTTTTTTAAGGCTGGTAAGTCGAACAACAGACTTGATCAGATGGCATATGAAGATAACAAAGAGGTCCAAGTGCATCCGGAATATGGATGCGTTGGACTTTTTTTAGTTGAGCTGTTATATCATCCATATCCGCATAACCAAAAAGTTCACTGCTCCTTGGAGGAAAGTGAACTGGACATTTTTTAAAATATGGTATCAGAACGTCTTCGCAAAGGAAATCAGTGCAGTAATTGTAATGATGTTAAGCAGCGTCGAGATCAAAACTGTCTGGGCCGCAAAGTCTGGCTCGTTATCATACTCCTCGGCCAGAATGGACGCATTGACTCCGGTAGGCATACCGGATGCGATAATAAGAGCCTGAGCGGCGATACCTTGCAAACCGAGCAGCAATACAATCGAAATCCCGATGGCCGGGCCAATCAGCAAACGCAGAAATGTGCTAATATACACATCAAGACGATACAGGCGGATTGGATATTTCACAATTTGGGCGCCAAGTGTCAACAATGCTACAGCGACCATACTTTGCTGCGCGTAAGTCAGTGGCATAGACAGGAAAGTGGGCAATGGAATATTCCCCATATGAAACAAAATACCGAGCAACAGTGCATAAGGAACGGGCATTTTTAGAAATCCAATGATTACCGCACGGTAATTGCCTTTGAGCTTCGCACCCTGAATGGACAGCACACCATAGGTAAATGTCAGCAATGCCTGTAAAGACATGACCAGTGCCTGGATGGAAGAGGCCAGCGGATCACCACGAAATACCAGGGAGTTGATGGGCAGACCATAATTGCCTGCGTTGTCCAGCATGATGCTGTTGTTGAAGGCAGCCTTCATGCCTTTGTTCATGCGAAGCGAGCGTGCGAACACAGACCCCACAATATAGAGAATAAGTACATATAAGGCGTAAAAAAGCGTGACAGTTCCGAGCAATTCCCCCGACATATCGGAGTGATACATGCTCATAAAGACGGCTGCGGGGGTAATACAATAGAAATTGATTTTGGCGAGGGTGTACAAGTCCAACTTGAACACCTTTTGCATCCAGGACCCGACGGCAATCAGGAGAAAGACGGGCAGGACGACTTCAAGCATGATGTCTGCAATCATCAGTTCAGCTTCCTTTTTCATGAAAATTTCAGTCCGATTTCGAAAATACTTCAACCATTATATCATTTTATACACAGATGAAAGATGTAAATGACTAAAAAAGATAAGGGGCTTTTCATTATGATTCCAGATCATCTGGATTATGGTTTATCGATATTATTTATTGGATTCAACCCCAGCATCACTTCTGGAGAGACAGGTCATCATTATGCTTATAAAGGAAACCGTTTCTGGCGCATTCTTGAACGTTCCGGATTGACCCCTCGTTTATATGATGCACAAGAGGATGGAGAGTTGCTGAAGCTGGGGTACGGATTTACGAATATTGTGGCCCGACCGACAAGAGGTATGGACGATATTACAAAGGAAGAATATGCAGAGGGACGGCAGATTTTACGGCAAAAGTTGGAGGAATACCGACCAGACATCGCCTGTTTTGTTGGGAAAGGGGTATACACCCAGTACAGTCAGCGTGCCAAAGCGGAATGGGGATTTCAGGACGACCCGGTCGTCAAGGAAATTCATGAATTTGTAGCCCCGTCATCCAGTGGGTTAGTGCGTATGTCGATGGACGAGATCGTAGCGATCTATTCCCAGCTTAGTGATTTTGTCTCAGAGAAAAGCAGGGAGGACTGAAAAACGAAGCGAAAAAGAAACTCCACATGGCAGCAAGCGCCGCAGCAATAATGAAACTTCAATGGTTGCAGAGTTCGCCCATCCGGTTTACACCGGGTGGCGCGAATTCTTTTTTTTGGATAAAGTGAGAAGTTTCAGGAAGTGTTTCCGTCTATATAGTACAGAACCATGCATGGAAGCTGTAGAGAAGGGGGATTACATGACTCAACAGATACCAGAGGAGGAGCTCATTCAGCGTATTATTGCGGGAGACAAACAGCTATTCGCTGTGCTCGTGGATCGATATAAAAATAAAGTCTTCGGCATTTTGCGTGGAATGGGTGCGAGTCATCAGGATGCACAGGATCTCGCTCAGGATACGTTTCTTCGGATTTACCGCTATCTTCCGACACGAAGGGAAGGAAGCAGTTTCTCGTCCTGGGTATACACCATCGCTGTGAATCGGATGCGGGATTTTATGCGGCAACAGAAACCTGTGATGACCGCTGTTCATACGGGCTTGGAACAGACCAATGGTGAAACACCAGAGAAACATGTACTGCATAAGGAAATGCAGCGTGAAATATATCGCCAGATGGACCAACTACCGGAATCGTATCGGCTAGTGCTGCTGCTTAAATATACGAATGAGCTGAGCTATGAAGAGATTGCAGATATCACGGACATGAGTCCGACTCAAGTGCGTAATGCACTTTACCGAGGGAAGAAAACGCTGAAGAAACAAATGGAGCGCAAAGGAGGTTTATCGACGTATGAAGCCTATTCCAAATGATGAGGATCGATTGTGGGAACAGCATTTGTTCCGTGAGGAACCGGATGCGGACTTTACGCTTGAGGTGATGCGGAAGCTGGAAGGGGTGTCCATGGAGAGCGCAGAAGACGGGGATCCATTTACTAAAAAGGCTTCCAAGTCCCATTGGATGCGCCGTACGGGAATCGCAGCGGCGGCAGTTGTGATCCTTGTGGGAGGGGCCTATTTTGCTTTTGATCACACAGAAAAATTGACTCAACCCACGGTGAATGCCGTAAATAACCCGCCATTACCTAACATACCTGTTCCAGAAGAACTTAAGTATTCCTATTATGCCGATGATTACAAACGTTTGAAGCCACTCGGTCTAGTGGTTAATCCAAATATTAACATTGAGGATCAGGGCTACACGCTTAAGATTGAAAATGTGCTTGTAGATCGTTCTCAGATTGTAATGACCTTACAGCAAAATGCACCAGATGGCAGTATGATTAATCCGGTTTATCCCGATTTGGGAAGAGTTCATATTACAGATGAGAAAGGAAATTCGATTGCATCATTGTCTTCGCCTGGGGATCAGACTCTGTACAGTTCAAAATATCAAAGATTTGTATACCAGTTGCAGGACGAAATTCCGGATAAAATCGTTGTTCGAGGGGAACTTAGTCATTTAAAGATTCCCAGTTATTATAATTCCGAAAAGGAGGAATTTGTGGAATCTAGCGCAACAGTTGACTGGAGCTTTCAATTCAACATCGATATGACCAAAGCCAAATCACTGGCTGTTGAGGCTCCCATGAACAATACCTACACCACTCCTGAGGGTTTGAAATTAGATATGACACAGCTTGTACGTACGCCAAATGGGACCCGCCTTGATATGAACATCAGTCTGGATGATCAACTGCGTGCCAAAGTCGGAGAAGATTGGGCAGATGATATGGACTTGATGTATCACCTCGAAATTCCTGAAACGAATGAGTATCGAATATTCAACGGGAGCAGACCAGATGCCCGTCAACCCAAGTTCCGGTTCCGAGATTTGAGTGGATTAATGGATGGTGGTCCATTGAAGTTATCGGAGACATGGGACCCTGCTTTTGTTACGGTGGATGCGAAGAAGATTCGCTTTGTCCTGGAAGGCTACACCATCCCAGTGTGGGGAGAGAAGTCGGTGGAAGTGGATCTGGAAAAGATGCGTAAGGATGCTGAAATTTACACCTACGTACTGCAATTTGAACAATATGGAGATGAAATTTTATTTTCTGATTTCAATTTCAAACCGGTGTGGGAATCCTATGACAAAAACTACTCACTAGTCCTGGAGGGAAGAGGGAAGTTCCGAAATGCTTTTAATGGCGATCGCTGGGTGGCCGTAGATTCGGAAGGGAAAGAGTATCCTGTTCAAGTAATCGGTTTTCCAGACCAGCCTAATAATGACGGAGAATACGTTGCAGACAATCTGAAATTGGTCATCCGTGGTTTTTACAAAGAAGATGGAACGAAATTAACCTTAAAACGAACCGTAGTTAATCGAGAGTATCGAGATGTGAATTGGGAAGTAGATCTTCCGTCGTACAGTAGCCTGCCTTGGCTGAAATAAAGAAACGGAACGGAATAAGCTTGGATGAATAACAAGATAGTGATAAAAGGCCTCGCATAATAACATGCGAGGCCTTTTTGATATTCAATAAAGTTAAGTTGTGCACATTGAGCTACGCCGATTCCCGTGGAATAAGGGATGTGGATAACATGACCGTTTCCTTTGGTGTTCCTGGGCGTTCAATCCTGCGCTGCAAAGCTTCGATCGCACGCTGACCGAGCTCCTCTTTGCACAGGTTGACTGTGGTCAGGGGCGGGGACGATGTAGCGGCGGCATGCACATTATCGATACCGATGACAAGACAATCCCCAGGTGTGGAGAAACCCATTTCCTGCAACTTATTCATCCACTGCAAGGCGATATCATCATTGACGCCAATCCAGGCATCAGGCCGTTCGTCGGCGGGCATGTTTTTGATTGTGGCAGCCAATTGGTCAATCCATTCGCCGTTCTCATAAGGAATATTCCATTCTCTGAACGTGGTCAACCGACTGCTGTCTGCGTGAAAATGGTTCAAAGCCAGTTCGATGCCGATCTTCCGCTGTGCAAAGCTGGCAGCCCGGCCATCATCCGTAATCAGACCGATGCGGCGGCACTGCATCGACATTAAATATCTAGCCACAGTAATGCCTGCTTCCAGGTTATCATGGCTGATGGTATCACAGTTCAACAGTGGCTCCTGATGATCCACGAGCACAATGGGGCGGCCTGTCTGGCTCAGTCGTTGCAGGACAGCATGGGGGAAAGCGCCCATGGCGATGACTCCTGCACAACGTTCCCAATCCAAGTGAGGAGCGATTGCCCGTTCTGGAGGCGTGTGTTCATCAGCGACTCCCAGAGAGGGAGATACAATGGCATGATGCCATCCTCTTTCATTACAGGCAGAGATCATGCCGGAGAGGACGCGCTGCCAATAATGGGGCTCACCCCGGTTGAGCTGATTCATGCAGATGAGAGCAAATGGGGGCTCGGATTGTTCCGTATGGATTGCAGTTGGAACAGTGCTGCTTCCGGGGGTGCTTTGGCGATATCCCAAGGCACGGGCTAATTCCAGCACACGGGCGCGAGTCGCTTCGCTGACACCTGTCTTGCCACTGAGTGCACGGGAGACGGCATATTTGGATAATCCAAGCTGGTCGGCCAGCGACTGGATGGATACTTTACGTGACATTTCATTACTCCTTCATATGTAAACAATTTGCATAAATCCAACGAGCCATTTCAATCTACAAGATATGATCCAATTTATTTTTTAATATACCATCCGTTATGAATTGACGATCATCTTCCGGCACAGTACACTTACAAATAATAATGTTATTATAATTTATCATAACGAAAATAACAATGCGACACAAATCATTGAATGAAACGATGCAAACAAATATGGAAACTTTAATTCAAAGGAGACGACATCCATGGAACAGTTCAGATTACCGAAAATCCCCATGCCGCATCTGGAATTACCGCAAGCTGTGCAGAACATTCTTACCGAGGCCGAGGAACGACTGCAACATAGACCCAGATTGCTGGCACAGTTCCGTAACTGTTTTCCCAACACGTTGGAAACGACGACAAAGCTATTGGATGATGGGACAACCTTTGTTATTACAGGGGATATCCCGGCAATGTGGCTGCGTGATTCAGTGGAGCAGGTGATGCACTACGTTCCGCTGGCAAAGGAAGACGAACAGCTGCAGCGGATCATTGGCGGGCTGATCAAACGGCATACATTCTATGCGGACATCGATATCTATGCCAATGCGTTTAACGAAACGGCTAATGGATGGCATTGGGATGCAAATGATGAGACAGAGATGTCGCCTTGGGTGTGGGAACGCAAGTTTGAACTGGATTCACTTTGTTTCTCTATGCGGCTCGCCTATGCGTATTGGCGTGAGACGGAATTGACGGATATATTTGACGAGCGTTTCAAGAGGGTGATGGAGAGCATAGTAAGTCTATGGAAAACAGAGCAGCGCCATGGTGAGCAGTCCCCATATCGATTCATGCGGCGGAATTGTCCAGCCCATGATACGCTCCGTAACGAAGGATTGGGGATGCCGGTAAACTATACCGGGATGATCTGGTCCGGTTTCCGCCCCAGTGATGATGCATGTGATTTTCATTATAATATCCCGGCAAATATGTTTGCAGCGGTGACTTTGCGTCAAATGGGGGAGATTGCGAGGTGGGTTTTCAGAGATGAGAAGCTGGTCAGCGAGATGGCTCATTTAGAAGAAGAAATACGACACGGTATTTCCTTATACGGTACTTACCGTCACCCCGAGTATGGGCAGATTTATGCCTATGAGACGGATGGTTACGGCAACTTTTGCCTAATGGATGATGCAGGTACCCCGGGACTTATGTCTATTCCGTATTTGGAGTATGCTTCCACCGAGGACATCGTGTACCAGAATACACGGCGCTTTATTTTGAGCAAGGAAAATCCGTTTTATTATGAAGGACAAGCAGCCAAAGGCATCGGCAGCCCTCATACTCCTCCCGGCTACGTCTGGCATATGGCGCTGTCCATGCAAGGTCTGACCGCAGACAATGATAAGGAAATGCTGGAGATGATTAATCTGCTGGAGAACACAGATGCAGGTACCGGGTACATGCATGAAGGTTTTCATTCAGATGATCCAAACACGTTCACAAGGCCCTGGTTTGCTTGGTCGAACAGCCTGTTCTCGCAGCTTGTGTACAAGGCAATGAAAAAAGGAATTCTATAAAATGATGTAAGTTCAAAAAAATAACTGCCTGCAAAGCAGTCGTTCCGGTTACGAATCGTTCTTTCTATCGCTGTTATCCCCGGATTTTTTGATTCCCTTTTTGTAAGGGGAAATCCGGTGATAAAGGCGAGCACTTCGTTTCTCCAGAATCGATTTCGTTCCCTGCACTACTTCGCGTTTTATCAGAAACTTTTTTTGTACCTTGTATAGGAAAAGGAAGTAGATAAAAAACAATAAAGCCCAAACTGCTAAACTTTTGCAGATTGGGCTTTATTTAATTCAAGTACATAGGCGCTTCGCTATGTGGTTTTCAGCAGATCGGCGATGAGCACCTTTTGACCTGTACGTGCGCTTTCCAGGGATGCGAGAACCATGGCCATACTGAACTGGTTGTCACTGCAATCGGTCTCAGGCAGTTGTCCGGATTCCAGCGCTGCGAACATGTCTTCGAGGCAGCCGTGATGTCCGGTTTTCTCCATGACGGGCAGGTATCCCTCAATCCGCTCACACGGTTGGAAAAAGGACGGTTTGCCTTCCGCATCCAGATGTTGCGCCGAGACAACTTCAGCATAAATGTCATCATTGCCATCCCAGATGGCGGTTCCTTTTTCTCCGGTTACGCGCCAGGATGCTTCCCATGAAGTAGGTACACCTTCTGCGCACCAGGACCCGCGATAGTTAAACACGGAGCCATCGGACATTTCGAAGATACATAGTGCCATCGCATTGCCTTGATACCATGACCCCGGAGGATTGAATTCGTGGCAGTACACCGAGACCGGGTTGGCACCGAGAATATAACGTGCCTGGTCGAAGGTGTGAATCGCCATATCCAGCAGCAATGGACTATCCATCAGGTCACGGAATCCTCCAAAATGTGGACCCAGGAAGAAATCTGCCCCTGCAAAACCGACCTGACCAATCGTTCCGTCGGAAATCAACTGCCGATAGGCGCGAATACGTGGATCAAAACGGCGATTTTGCATCACAGCTTGAATATTGCCCGTACGGCGTGCAGTCTGAACAATATCTTCACAGTCAGAGAAGGATTCCGCCAGAGGTTTTTCGCCAAATACATGGCATCCTTGTTGTAACGCTGTCATTGCAATGCCGTGATGGCTCGCTGGAATGGTGACATCAAATACGATATTGGCATCAGTTGCTCGAATGGCCTCACTGATATCCGTAAACGTGGGACAGGAGAGACCGTGTCGTGCAGCGAGTGCAACGGCAGTCTGTTCATACAGATCGACAAGCCCCACAATTTCCGTGTCCGGTCTTTGCATGGCGTAATCAACCCAGGTGTTGGACATGGCCCCACAGCCTGCCACAACTACCCGATAAGGATGACTCATCCTATCATCTCCTTATGCTTTTCATTTTTTATGCTCTTGCAATGGATATCATGCAACTCAATGTTAATCCCGTTTCTATACCGGATTGGGAACAAAATCTCCACCACGACATTGTTTCAAATATTTTAAAGCGTGCACCTGTCCGGTCATTTCGAGTTCATCTTTGTAGACAGGATCATGCCAACCTTCAATATCAATCGTTCCCTGATACCCATTTTGGCGCAGAATCGTAATGATGTCGGACCAGTTGGTATCCCCGAATCCAGGCGTACGGTGCCAGACGAATTCTCGTGGGCCGTGCACGCCATATTCTTTGACGATGTCCCAGGCAATGGTGGCATCTTTGCCGTGCACATGGAACACTTTAGGCGCCCACTTGCGCAGCTGCGGAATCGGGTCGATCAGGCTGGACATTTGATGGCATGGCTCCCATTCCAATCCGATGTTTTCGTCAGGAACTGCATCGAACATCATCTCCCAGGCCGTTGGATTATGCGCAATGTTCCAATCACCCGTCTGCCATGTACCGCCCATATCACAGTTTTCAAAAGCAATGCGTACACCCCGGTCTGCAGCCCGGCGTGCCAGTTCTCCAAACACTTCCTTGAACCGTGGGATTGATTGGTCAATCGGTTGATCGGTCAGTCGTCCGGTAAACCCGGAGACGATATCCGCTCCGAAGAGGTGGGCATGGTCAATCACCCGTTCCCAACTGGCCAGTGTATCGGCATTATCCCCGACTCCGGTGAGCGGATTGCCGAACACACTTACTGCAGAGATGACAATTCCCTGTTCGTCCACGATTTCACGGACACGTTTGGCTGTCTCAGTGAGGTCCAGATCACCAGTCGTTTGCCAGAAGGTCAGATTGAATGATTCGAAGCCATGTTTCATAATCTGTGGAATGACGCGGACTGCGTCATGTCCACCTACAAGTGTGCCTATACGTAACGGATTATTCATGGTTGTATTTCACTCCAATATTGGCTTATAGTACTTCGTGACACACTCATTATAGCCGGGCATCTGCCGGATGGCTCTATACAATCTTGTGCAATATTAGTCTGATCTTGTGGGGAGAGGAGGAGACAGCGTGCTGGACCTGAAAGCGCTTCACGAAAATACCCGCATTGACCATAAATCGCATCCATTTCAGCTGTTCCAGAATCGTTGCTGGGGGATGAAAACGGAAGAATGCATTCTGTACTTGCACTGGCATGAACACTTTGAACTGATTTTTATGCGGAAGGGAAGTGCACTGTTTCATATCGACAGCAGGCCTTACGTAGCTCAAGCAGGTGAGGTTATTATCATTCCTGGAGGGGCGCTGCATGTTGGGTATGCTCTGGAGGAAGGGGATATCCATTTTGATTCGGTTGTGCTCAACAGTGCATTATTTCATGATTTTACCCATGATCCCGTTCACTTGAAATATGTTGCTCCCTATCTGGAGGGGAAGGTAAGATTCCCGGTAAAACCGGCGGAGCACGACATAGCTTGCCAAGGCTATTACTCCCTGTTGGATGAAGCCATCGAGGAGATGGCCTCACAGCCGCTTGCCTACCAACTGGTTGTGAAATCCAAGCTGCATGCCTTGTTCACACTGCTTGCCCGTACATTTATGCCACACCAGCTTCCTGATAAAACAAAGGGATCGTATTTTCCCAATCGGGAACGTTTCAAACATTTGATTGAGCAGATTGAAGCGGAGCCAACAGGGAAAATATCCGTTACCGAGGCAGCCGGTCAGGTGGGTCTGAACACGTATCATTTTTGCAAAATGTTCAAAAAACTGACTGGACGCACCTTTGTAGAATATGTGAATGGGTGCCGAATGACGAAAGCCGAACAGTTGCTGCAGGAGAGCAGCCTTACCATTACCGAGATCGCTGCTCAGGTTGGCTGTGATAATGCTAACTATTTTACGAAGCTGTATAAACAATACAAAGGGATGACACCCTCGCAGGGGCGTTTAAAATAGGAAGGCCTTGCGTCAACAGGGTACAAACAAAAATCCGGATCACCGCCAGAGATGTGCGAGTAATCCGGATTATTTTATGAATATCAGATATCAGAACAAACATTTGATCTGTTTTATAAACATTGCTTATTTCATGAATTTCGAGAATAATCGGTTGGCCTTCTTGGAGAGGTCGTCCAATTTGATATTGGCCTGATCCAGTTGATTGTATCCCCATTTGATCGTTTGCAGCATGCGTGGGGAGATGGGCGTACCTTTGATCCGTGGATAAATATTGTGATAGGCCCAGACGAGATGCTCCCAGCGATTATCGTTGCCGTCCTGAATATACTCCGAGACGTCGATGACTTTTCCGCGTCCATTCTGGAGAATTACATTTTTTAGGTGAATGTCCCGTGGATTCAGGCCACGGCTGCGTACTGCCTCACGAGCTTCGTCCACATCGAGCATGACCTGCTCGGGGACCGGGATTCCTTTTTCCAGACATTCGAGCAAGGTATCTCCCGCTTCAAAACTAATCACAAGAACATTCCGGCCGCTGCCGTAATAGGTAGGGAAGTAGGGCAGGCCTTTGAGCTGCTCATATACCTGTTTTTCATTTTCAAGTTTGTCCAGGGCATGATCTGAGTACATCTTGAAGGCATACTGTGGCAAGCCGTCATACGTAAATACCGCCGCATCCGTTCCTGTACCAATACAATTCAGTCCTTCTACATGGCCAATGATGTTCACGAGCTCATTCCGGTCGCTTCCGATGACTTGGATTTGTTGTAATGCCTCTTCCGCCTGGAACCAATCCGGTCGATTCATGGGTGGTGCCTCCTTTTAGGATATGCCTGTACAATTCATCTGTCTAACTGCAAAATCCTGTACTCTTTTAGTATAGTATGTGTTCTGCGTTGTAATTTCATCTTTTGGTGATGTTACTATATAAACGTTACGCATTGAATCGGAAACGGTTGCGGATAGAAGAAAATTACGGAAGGGTGCTTGCGGCGTTTTTGCCCTTTCCTATATACTGTGAGCATTAAGGGATCTCATGCAGATCCGGCATCAGAAAGGCAGAATATCTTATGGCACAATACCCGCAGTGGTCTTATTCGCAGTCGCGGGCGAGTATGTTCGATGAGTGCCTGCGCAAATATTATTATCATTATTATGGAGCCCATAACGGCTGGAAGGCAGAGTCGGCTGATGAGATGCAGGTACGTCTGTATCGATTGAAGCAGCTCAGTAATCTATACCTCGTATTCGGTGACCTCGCACATCGGATGTGTGAATCGGCGGTACGTAGCAGGGAAGAAGGCAAGGATAAACCTCGTGAGCACTTCCTGGAACTGACGATGCGCAAGCTGCTGAATCAGGCGTATGTGGAATCCATGGATCAGGATCAGTGGCGGCTCGACCCCAAGAACCGGGTGATGTTGTCCGAGATGTATTACGGGGATGACACGTTGAATGACCGGATTGCCACGATCAAAGAACGAGCCTCGGCCTGTGTCGGCAATCTGTATCAGACGCTCACGTGGGAGGACTTGTCCCGTGCGAGTACGGATATTTTGGAGATTGAGAAATGGGATACGATGATGCTGCACGATACGCGTGTGTATGTGAAGATGGACTTGTTATATCGTCGCAGCAACGGCAACATCGTCATTGTGGACTGGAAAACGGGCAAGGAGGATGACTTCTCGGATCAGTTGATGCTGTACGCATCCTATGTGAGGGAGCATTACCGGGTTCCACTGGAGCAGATTGAGCTGCGGGTGGAGTACCTGTTAACCGGGACACACCGAGAGTTTACGGCAACGGAAGAGGATATCCTGAAGGTGGAGGAGAACGTGGGGCGGTATATAGCGGAGATGCGCTCCTGTGTGGATGATGAGTATTACAACCGTCCCAAGGACGTCTCGTATTTCACGCCAATGCCTTCACGCCGCGCTTGCCGGGACTGTAATTTCCGTGAGGTGTGCAGCGAACGTGTAGTATAGAGCGCCACCCGAAGCATCTTCAGATCTCATTCCTATTTCATGTAAAAATAAAACAAGAAGCGCCAGCCTGGACAGGATCTGCCCGGACTGGCGCTTCTATTACGTTCCACAGGCCGGCGACAAGGCGCCAGGTGGAACGGTCATATCAAGATTACTGGACCGCGGCGGTATTCTCCAGCGCCTGTCCTGCGGGAACATAGGCATGCCCGAGATCCCGGGCAACCGCCTCATACGTGATATGTCCATTCAGCACGTTTATCGCGCTGCGAATGGACGAACTGCCGCGAATCGCGGCGGCTGCACCGTGGTTCGCCAGCTGCAGCGCATAAGGCATGGTGGCGTTGGTCAGCGCCACCGTAGACGTGCGCGGCACCGCGCCCGGCATGTTCGCTACCGCGTAATGCACCACACCATGCTTCACATAGGTCGGTTCATCGTGGGTCGTGATATGATCAATGGTCTCCACAATTCCGCCCTGATCAATCGCCACATCGACAATGACCGAACCGGGTGCCATGGTGGTGACCATTTGCTCGCTGACTAGGGTTGGCGCTTTGGCGCCTGGAATCAGCACCGCACAGATCAGCAGGTCGGCAGCCGCAACAGCCGACGCAATATTGGATGGACTCGATACCAGCGTATGAATCTGATTGCCAAAAATATCATCCAGCTGGCGCAGACGATTCAGATTCAAATCGAGGATGGTCACATCCGCACCCAGACCAATCGCGATTTTGGCGGCATTCGTGCCCACCGTCCCGCCACCAATAACGACGACCTTGCCACGGCTTACGCCGGGTACGCCGGATAACAGAATGCCTTTGCCACCTTCCGTTTTCTCCAGCAGCTGCGCTCCAATCTGAGCCGACATCCGTCCGGCAACTTCACTCATCGGTGTGAGCAGAGGCAGCGTACCGTTAACTTCCAGTGTCTCGTACGCAATGGCGGTTACCCGGCTTTCAATCAGTGCCTTTGCCAGTGCAGGTTCCGCTGCGAGGTGCAGGTAGGTGAAGAGAATCAAGCCAGGACGGAAATAGGCGTATTCGCTGGCAAGGGGTTCTTTGACCTTGATGATCATATCTGCCTCAGCCCACACAGTTGAAGCTGTATCCCGAAGCTCCGCTCCAGCCGATTGATATTCGTTGTCTGTGAATCCACTGCCCAATCCTGCGCCACGTTCGATCATGACCTGATGTCCGGCTCTGACAAAATCAGCAGCTCCAGCTGGGGTCATTGCTACACGGTTTTCATTGTTTTTGATTTCTTTCGGAATTCCGATTCTCATCGCCATGCACCTCGTCCATTTAATGGTTGTTAGCTTATACTACAAGTTTATGACCTGGATCATCGTTTTGCACCTTACCTCATGTCTATGTTTTGAAGAATTTATTCAACATAATGTCGAGAAAAGACTATTCAGGACATTTACCCATCGCTTATAATGTAAGAAAAAATGACACTATGAGGGATCGATATTGAGAAATGACCGCGTGTTTACGATAAAGGATATTCTGGCTCGCCCCGTCTTTGCCAAAGCCCGGCTTGCTGCGGGGAAAGAAGGAACATTACGTCAGGTTGGATGGGTTCATGTGTTGGAGATTACCAATGTTTCTCCATTTGTAAGTCCCCATGATCTTATTTTATCCACTGGACTATGGCTTCAATCGGAAGAATGGCGCGAAGAATATCTGCTCCAGTTAATCCGGAGCGAAGCGGCGGGGCTCTGCGTGGAATTTGGTACGAGCATTCATGGCATTCCCGAAGAATTGATTGAACTGGCTGACAGGCATCAATTCCCACTTATCGTGTTTGAGCAACCGGTACGTTTTGTTGAGATCACGCAAGATATTCACGCTTTGCTTATTAATCATCAACACCAACTGCTGAAGAGTCTGGAAACCTATTCCCGTCAGCTTCAGCAGCGAACATTACAGAGTACAGACATGTCGGCTGTACTTCATCTTCTGCATGAATACGCGGCCAAACCGGTTGTGTATATCTCGTCCATGGAACCGGGCAGTTTTGTGCCGGAGCTACCTTCGGAGACACAGCAAGCGATCTACACATGGTACGAACAGGAGGTTGAGCATCTGGATCTCAATGATTCAGACACCGAGTTATGGTTCCATCTGGATGAGGAACAGGTGTTACTGTGTCACCCGGTCGTATGTTTTGGTCAGGTTTTTTCCGCGGTAGGCATGGTTGTACATCCTTCAGCACCCGTCGAGTATCTTAAGCTGTTGCTCGATTATACAGCGAAGGCTGCGGCGGCACTGACTCTGCGGTCGCAGTTTTTGGAGGAGAAGATGGTACGCAACCAGAATGAACTGATCCAGGATCTGATGAACGGTAACATTCTTCATGAAGAGCAGGCACAGACCCGAATGGGGCTCCGTCTGCTGGTAAAGGGACAGTACTGGTTTGCCGGCGGGGTTATTGAGATGGAGCACCGTCTGAAAGGCATCGGCCGTGAGCGAATGGAAACCAACCATCAGGATATTCTGGTTCTGCTGCGTTCGTTACTCAAAAAGAACAATCTGGCCAGCCTCATCATGCTGAAAAATAATCAGGTATATGTATGCTGTGCCAGGGAAGAGAGCAAGACATCCACACGAAATCAACTGGTAAAGTCACTTGAAGGCACTATTGTTGATGTGAAGAGATTTGCGAGTCGCAACCTGAAGCAGGTTACGATCCATGCCGGATTTGGCAAGGTGCGTAACCGTTTAACAGGATTGCCAGACAGTCTGCGGGAAGCGTATCAGGTCATCGAAGTTTCACGATCCGTAGATCGGCTAGAACATATTCATTTTTACGAACGTATGGGTATATATCAAATGTTAAAAGCATTGCCCCAATCGTTTCTGCAGCCTTTTGTGAATGACCATCTGGGTGTTCTGATTGAATATGATCGGACACATCATCTAAGGCTGGTGGAGACCTTGGATGCCTTTCTGCAAAACTTCGGTTCCAAGCGGGATGCAGCTGCTCAATTGTTCATACATCGGCAAACTCTGTACAATAGATTGGAGAAGTTAGAAGAATTAATGGGACCTGATTTTATGGATCAGGAAAGAAGAATCTGCCTGGAGATGGCGCTGCTTGCTCATGCCATGATCGAGGAGGAGCAGGATTTTTCGTCTTGATGGATCAGGCTGGAAGACAGTCTAGACTGTGCGTTATTGAAAGATGTGCACAGTCTAGCAATTTTTACTGATGCGACGAGTTTGTCGTAATGCTCTCGGTAATACAGGGTTGCCAGAATCCGGACGGCGGCCGCGAAACAGTCTCGGTTGGCCAGAGGAAGGTGCAAGGGATAGTGAGGTGGGAGCAGCCAAGCGGTATGGTGAAGAGCTGCGCTCTGGAAGAGTTCCCGTCTCCATTTTTTTGGATGAAACATCGGTTTGACGCAACCATTCATCAAGTCGTTCACGGTTGATTCCTAGTTGTCCGCTCAGATTACAGATATCGAGGTTTTTTTTCACACAAATCCGCCTTTCCTGGAATATCGGGCTGTATAGGTTCTGAAAGGGAAGCATGAAGTTTTGAAAATAGTAGCTGCTTATGGACTTCAGCGTTCTGAATCACATCAAATGCCCACTTGATTGGTGTGCTCGATTAGCGGAATGGCGAATATGTTGAACATCCTCATGAAAGATGTATGTACCCAGTGTTAAACGTTTGCATACAGCTGTTTTGTGTATTTTACTATAATTTGGCTTTTATCTAGATTTTATCACTTCACATGTAACTGTGCGTCTCAATATAGTCTCAACTTGTGAGAAAATACGGTTAAGGGAAAGTACCAGTATCTAGTACGGAGGACACAGATGGAAAACAGTAGTGAGATTCAATACGACAGCCATTATGGTCATGGAAAACGTTTTGTGGGTCGAGCCAAGGAACTGATGCTGTTGGACCGATGGCTCAGCAATCCGGAAGCACCTTTAACCATTTTTTCAGTTACGGGAATGGGGGGGATCGGTAAATCATCCTTGCTGTCCGAGATGTTGTCCATTGCTCGAAACCAGGGGGCAACTGCCATATGGATGGATGGCAGATCCTGCGGCTCTACACCGTCTGTTTTTTTGGAGTATCTCTCCTCTACATTGGGACTTGAGACAATGGGGAGTGATGGTAACAAGCGGCCATTAAGCCTGCTGAGTGAAACTTCAGTTCAGAGGCGGCTGGTCCTTGCTGTGGATAATTATGAGGAGCTGGCTCTTCTGGAGAGTTGGTTTATGGAAGTCTTCGTATCCAAGCTCCCGTTATATGGAGTACTTATTATTCTGGCCTCACGACCGGAGCCGGCTTCAGCATGGCGGACACATCCAAGGTTGCGGCAGCGCCTCGTGCAGATGCCTCTTCAACATTTTACGGGTGAAGAAGTGTCCGAATACATTGCGGTGGCAGGATCATTGAACAGGAGCATAGCGGGGACGATTGCGCGTATGACGGATGGACATCCGCTCGGGCTAGCGCTTGCTGTGGAGGCAGCGGATCAGCGCAGGAATATTCCTATCTCCGATTGGACTGAATTGTCTCAGATGATTAGTGCCAGACTGCTGCTTGAATTGACGCTTCCCCGGCTGCACCCGATGGTAGAGGTATTAACGCTGCTGGAAACGGCGAATCAGGAATTGTTGGCATCTGTGCTGCAAACAGAGGTGACGCTTGAAGAATACAACGTCCTGAGGCGTATGTCATTTATCCGTTCCGGTCCTAATGGTTTGGCGCTGCATGATATGGCCAGACTGCATTTGCTTCGGGATTTCCGCCAACGTGAACCACAGCGTCTGCAAGCCATGCGTGTGCGAATAGCGGGGCTGTTGAAGCCGCTCCATGAACAAGCGGGTCCACATGAGAGACGCCAGATTACCAGGAAAATGCTCCTTTTGTGTCAGGAATCCATGCTACAGCATCGGAAGTATGCTGATGTATCGGCAGATTCACTATTTTCTCCGATGGAAGTGATGCGAGCGGAAGATTTGCCGGCGTTGCACAAATTGCTCCAACAGTGGTGTGAATATAGTGTGGAGCCCTGGCAGGCGCCGTCTTATCCTGCTTTTTTAGACGAACTTGCACAGCGTTATCCTGAGGGAATTGTACTGATGCGTGACAAGGAGGGCGATCCGATCGCGATGTTCATTACGGTGCTCGTGCACCGGGAGAGCAGCGGGATGTTGTGCAACTATTTTCCGGCCGAAATGCAGGAATGTTTCACACCAGAAGAGCTGGATTGTGATCCGGACCAGACGGATACTCACTTTGCGGTACTCGCTGCAGCAAGGGATGATGTGCCAGGTTACAAACGTGAAGAACTTGTGGGTTATATGTCGCTGGATCGGCTGTCACTACTGGGAGAAGGGGCCAGGGTCATATTGGTCGCAACCAATCCGTATCTGAAGCTGTTTTTGCAGAACATTGGTTTTCGGAGTAAAAGAGCACGTACTCGTTTATGTGACCTGTATGAAGATCAGGCATCTGTGCTGGATCTGGATTTACGTAGCGGGCAATTCGGTGACTGGGTGATGTCCCTTTTGGGTCCGGATACAAAGAGCAGCGGGTTACAACAGGGGACATCTGGCGTGAATCAGGTTCCCTGGTCCGAACAGGATGTACGCAAAATGTTGACTCATCTGCACTCTCCCGGAGAATTGCATGAGTCCGCAGCGCGAGTGAATGGCATGACGGATGGAATTCAATTACAGACTCATATCCTGGATTTGCTGGAGGGCCGGGTTCATGGTATCTCCCAGCAGGATCAGATGCTGTTATACACGGCCTATTGGACACATGCTGGCAATCCAACTGCCGCAGCACAAGCATGCTCGATGAGTCGGGCGACATTCTATCGGCATCTGCGAGCGGCTTTGGTCCGACTGGCAAGAGTGCTATAGGTGATAGAAAGCATAATATAATTTCATTGGAAATTAGCATTATCGGAAATTAATATCATTGGAAAAAACAAAAAAACACACAGTAACCGGCCTTTAGAGCTGGTCCTGCGTGTTTTTTTTGATGGAATCATTCTCAATCAGTGACTATAAGATCCAGGGTTATATTAGGCCGATAGGTTAGTGAAATTGAAGCATTAACGATTCGTTTCCACTAAGCAGTCGGCCAGTTCTTCTATCTGGATGATGGTGGCAATGGGGTTCCGTCAGTACCGTTATAACGACAAGAAGAGGCTGGTCATAGACCGAGCCTCCTCATGCGGTTATAGAGCGTTGCTCTGGAGATGCCGAGCTGCCGGGCGAGCGTTCTTTTGTTGCCTCCGGCGGCTTTCAGATATTGCAGCAGCAGTTCCGACTCATAGGTGTCCAACTGCTCCTGATAAGATAGGGTGGAAGTATCTTGCGACTCGTCTTGTTCTCCTTCATGTATTGAAACAGCTGGGTCCGAGCTGCCAGGTAAACGTGACGAGCCTGATTCCAGGCCAGGCTGTGGATGAAGCTGCACTGTCTCGTTCAATATGGATTGTGCCTGATCAATGGATGAAATGAAGGTGTCAGGGAGATATTCAGGCTTGACCTCGCCATCCGTGGTGAGAATGGTGATCCGCTCAATCACATTTCTTAATTCCCGTACATTACCCGGCCAGTCATACTGGAATAACAGCTTGAACACCTCAGGAGGAACCAGTTCAATATGACGATTATAGAGCAAGGAAAACTCTTGCAGGAAGGTCTGTGTCAACTCGTAAATATCTTCCTTGCGCTTACGCAGGGGAGGGATGACGAGGTTAATGACATTCAATCGATAGTAGAGATCTTCCCGGAACTGATTGCGGGCAATCATGCCCAGCAGATTCTGATTGGTTGCGGCGATAATCCGACAGCTTGCCTGTTTCATACGTGTTCCGCCAACAGGGAAGTAACTTTTCTCCTGTAATACACGCAATAGCTTCACCTGAAGCTCCAGCGGCATTTCACCTATTTCATCCAAAAAGAGCGTACCGCCTTCGGCCAGTTCAATTTTCCCTTTTTTTCCTTTGGGATCAGCCCCTGAAAATGCACCCTTCTCGTAGCCAAATAACTCACTTTCAAATAATGAACCAGGAATAGCTCCGCAGTTAATGGCAATAAACGGCGCTGTCTGCGGTTCACGCAGGTCGTGAATGGCTTTGGCGAATAGCTCCTTGCCCGTTCCACTCTCTCCTAGAATGAGCACGGTAGCTGAGGTAGTACTGATCTTGCGAATAGTCTCCAGACAATGGTTGATTACCGGACTGCTACCCTTGATTCTGGCAAACGGATCGGAATCCGGGCGTAGACGGGCAACGGCTTTCTCCAGATGCTGGACTTTGGATGTCATATGTAATAACTCTTGATGCAGACGAATTTCGGTTGTTATATCCACTTCAGCGGCAACCGCACCTACAATACGTCCATCGAGTTGCACTGGACGTGCATTAATCAGGGCGAATAGATCGGGCCTTGGCTGGTGCTGCTTTCGATACACGGTTTCCCCTGTATATAACGTTTTGAGCGATTGAAGGCGATCAGGGGGAAAGAAATCCGCTGCCGGTTTCCCAATGATATCTTTTTTGTTGATGGAAAAAACATGCTCCGCACCCGATGTCCAGTAGGTCACCTTTGCTTCTTCATTAATTAACGTCAGAGCTGAGCCTGCTGTCTCCAGTGTTGTCTCGAAATAAGCTTCCATAAGCCGATGGGCATGCATCATTTCTTGCAGAACATCGGATACAGCGATATAGCCCAATAGAGGTCCATCATCCTGAATTAACAGATAAGGACTGGTATTGAAAAGGGGGATGGCATCTGCCAGTCCAGTGGTTGAAGGGATGGCGGGCATGGGGAGGCCCGAATCCAGGATACTCGTATCTGTACGTAATAAGGTCATTAATTCTGGAAGTAAATGTTTCATCGATATCACCTCAGTTAGGGCATAACTTTCGGAAAGTACACCTGTTGCACGAGCTACTTACAAGTGGCCCCCAAATGAAATGATTGGGGGGATGATGGTTACCCATATTATAGCTTTCCAAATGTAGTGTGTATATATTTTTTGACATGAAGCATACATGTTATCGGCGCAGAAGAGAGGGATATTGATTTTTTATTTTTGTTATGCGCTTACAATTTTATTGTTTAGGAATAATTGTTAATTGATATGAACGAATCAGAATTTTAAGTGAGGTACGAGTTATTAAAACTGACATTTAAATGGTGAGCCGCACTGTTATCTCTCAACCTGATACCGGGCTGTTTAAGTGATTATTCATATAGAACATGAATTGTCCACACCATTAAGAAACTTCTGAATAATGCTATACGAAGGCTCAATCCGCATGAAGAAGAATAAAAAAGGAGGATGATGAAATGGCCATTCTATCAACCGGACCCATTGAAAACAATATTTCAGGTGTAACCGGTACCCGCCCCACTCAATTCGTCACCGTCAAAATCGATAATCGGGATTCAATAGATGTATATAATGTTCTTCTTTTGGGGTACTATCTCGATGGAGTCAGAACGTTATATGTAGAAGAACTGTTTAATGTGTTGCCCAATCAGGTCATAACCAAAGATTATAGCGCAAATTTTGATGCGTTCGAGTTTATATTTTCCACAGCAGACCTCGCTGCCCCGGAAGCGCAAATTTCCGTATGGGGCAAAGACGCCGAAGGAGAGTTAGTCACGGCTCACCGATTGGTATCTCAGGAGTTGCTGGGTGAAACCCTGAGCATAACAGGTGTAACCGGAGCGACAGGAGCCACAGGTGCAACAGGTGCCACAGGTGTAGGGGCAGGCTCAACCGGAGCAACGGGAGCCACCGGAGTGACGGGAGCAACAGGCAACACTGGAGT
>NZ_LGRP01000072.1:0-7075 GCF_001636635.1 Paenibacillus sp. O199 | reverse complement strand
TGTCCAAGCCGTCGGTAACCCGCGGGGATACCGCCCCTGGCCTAACCGGCAGCACAAGCGTTAGCGGCCCCGGCCAGAAGGCCGTCATCAGCGCCTCCGCTGTGCCATTCACTTCCGTGACCAGTGAATCCAACTGGTCACGCTGTGCAATATGCACAATCAGCGGATTGTCCGAAGGCCTCCCTTTGGCTGCAAATACAGCTTCAACCGCAGCTGTACTGCGAGCGTCTGCGCCAAGACCGTATACCGTTTCGGTTGGGAATGCCACGGTCTGTCCTTGACGAAGACAGGCTGCGGCATCCTGTAAGTCAGCAAGAGCCTGTTTATACGCACTCCCTTTTGCCACGTCATTCTTGTTCTCATTGGTTACCAGTACATTGACATCCCACATACTTGTAACCATTTTCTCTGTACTTTCATCGTTCTCCATGCCTTTCATGGAAGACTGATGCAATTGCTCGTTCTCTCTCGTCATATATCCATCATTCCTAAACTTCAGTAGGGTAGTTAATGCAAGACATTCCGCTTCCGAGATGCCTTCTTCGCTTATGTTTTCTGATTCCTATAATTATAACATATCTGCTCTGCCCAAGGATGCGGTCTGAATCTTCCCAGCGATTAACATCATGCGATCTTTGACTCGAGCCTATGATAAAACAAAAGGGCACTTCCATGAATCGAAGTCCCCTGATAAAGCTTATATCCAGCAGCTTGTTATGCAGTTAAGCAAACAATCCCGTCACCCAATCCCACAATTTGACCGCCATATCCCACAGGAAGAAACGCGCTTCAGGTGTAGCTGCCTGCACAGATGCTTGTGCGTCCCCAGGCTCTGCGGCAACTGCAGATGCTGTTGCAGGCTTCGCCAGTGCATCACCTGTTCCTGCATCTATGAAGCATAATGGTGGAAACAACACACACCACCAGTTTTGACCCTCACCTTTTCCGAGTGTTATCCGCACCGCTTCGTAATCTCCAGCCGGATATACGGTACCCCCATATAATTTGGTTGGAAACGGAACAACCCCAAGTTCCACCTGATATGAATAGGTTAGGCCACGATTGGCAAGCTCTTCTCCTACACGATCCTCGATTTCAGATAAATGCTGACGGATGACCCCACGCGCTTCTTCCAGACTTTGCGGATTCTCCAGTTCGGTTACCCACCCATTCATTTGGGCAACGACGGCGTCCCGAATCTCGCGTTTGACCAACTGATCTCCCGCTGCATCCGAGTTTGCCAGAATACGCAAGCGAATGGATTGTTCCGGAATGGCTGTGGCCGCCACAGCTGCATCCGTTTTCTGACCTTCCCACATCATAATAATCATCATAAGACATACAATTATAAGTCCAATTTGTTTCACGATTCTTCTGCTCATTCCGTTCTCCCCCTCGGCTCCCGTGATCATGATCCCTGTAACTCTCTCATGTCTATCAGTATGCCCGGAAGAGACGGAAGTAAACCTGCTAGATTACAAATCTACTAAAATTTTAATAGGCGGGTAATACTTAAAACGAAAGGACTGTTAGTTCGCTTTATGTATGACGAAAATCAAAGAAGCGCCTGCCTATGGAACGCTTGTCGGCTGGCACTTCTTTGATAAATCTAAAACTCTAACCTACCCTTGATATTCCAATTAGCATGCTGTATGGGTGCCCTTGCTTCTCGGCTTCTCGGTTACTTATTCACCCGAAAAGCTTCCCAAGCCCCGCCAACCGAATTGCGGCTCGCTACAAGTTTACCGCCGTTATTCAGATCACAGGTCACATACAGGTTATTGGCGAGAGCCTGCAACGCGATTGTTCCATCACCCAAATCCACACGATTGAACTTCTCCCATTGCTGAATGGTTGTGGCTTTGGCGATCAGGGCACCACCCATATTAACATCCGCTGTGACATATTTATTATTGATTTTGGACTTGAGGGACACCGTTCCATCGGAGTTCGTGATCCATTCAAAAAGCTCCCAGTCTCCTGCCGTCGTCCGATTGGCGACAAGCTGGTCATTGCCTTGATTCTCGGCAGAGATGATTTGCTGATTGGCTTGAGCAACCAGATAGTTGTATCCACTTGGATTCGGAGGCTGCACCGTGCCCCCACCCGTAACCTCCGAATATACGGCTTGAAGCAGCGCACCTGAGCGGTCATTGCTGTACTCCCAGAACATGATGCCACCCAGATTGCTGTTTTTCACATATTGCACCTTCAGACTGAGCGATTGCGGGTCGTCATAGGAGATAAAGGTATTCCCATTAAACAGATAAGGAGCTTGGGCACTGCTGTCCCAGTACCGTGTATACCCGTTTTTATTCAAATATTGGCTGACAATAGTGTTGTAGTCGGGTTCAAAACCACCCGAAGCTGGCCTGTCCAGACCATTGTTCGAATTCTGGACACCAGTCCAAGCCCGGCCGTAAAAGGCTCCGCCAATAACCAGTTTATTCGCGGGAACACCGCTATTTCTGAACAGATTGACCGCAGACGTTACACTAATATCTCTTCCGGACAGATTCGTATGATGACCTGTGGTTGCGTCCCAGGTTCCATGAAAATCGTAAGTCATCAGATTGATCCAATCGAGCAGAGGCGTGATATTATTGATTTCCACACCGTTCAGATAACTGCTGCTCGCTCCGGCGGCAATGGTCAGCAGATATTGTTTGCCATTCACTTGTCCTTGAGCATTCAGCTTCTCACGCACCTTCGAGAGCAGTTGTGTGAAATTTTGTTTATCTTGCGGCCGTGCAGTTGTACCGGCAGCAGGGTTGGTCGGATATTCCCAATCCAGATCGACACCATCCAGATTATTGGAGGTTACCAACTGCACAATGCTATCGGCAAAGGTTGTACGTGAGGCGTCTGTTAGCGCTGCGTCTGAAAAACCGTTAGCTCCCCAGCCACCAACAGACAATATCACCTTCAGATCAGGGTTTCTGGATTTCAGTCCAACCATCAGTTGCAGTTTGGTACGATCCGAGTTTGTAATGGTTGCTTTGCCGTTAGAGATGAGTGCAAAGGAGTAATTGATATGAGAGAGCTGTTCTGCCTTGATATCATTCGCGGTCCAATTGGCCCAACCAGCCACATAAGCAATAATTTTCTTTGGAAGAGGAGCTGCCTCAGCTTGTTTCGCCGGTCCGATAGCAAATGTTGAAACGGTTAGTGCAAAAGATAAAAACAAGAGCATGAACACTTTTACAAATGAAGGGATCGTACCAACTCGATTTAGGTTCATCACTTAACTCTCCTTTGGGTTTTAATTTTAGGAATTCAGCAGTAGCCTTACGTTTTGGTTAGCAGGAGGATCACGCCCTGTACTCCCTGCTGCTTCTCTCGTTAATGCCGCTGAAAGGCTATGTTTGTTGATCCACATCGCTTTTCCACCCTTTCTGTTCCAATCAGACTCGAAATAAAGGAAGCGTTTACAATTAAATGTAATCGATTTCATTTAAAGAAAAAGGAATCTGAGCCGCTGAACATTCGTGGATGGAATACATAGATTCGCAGAAAAAATAGGCTAACTCAAAAAGGATCATAGTACGTTGAGCTGAAGGGCAATGGGATATCAAAGGAAATTTGTCGCTGAACAATTTTGATAATCTAGGGAAGAAGTACACCAACGAAATTACAATTACATTCATCATTGGCATGACTGGTTGCATGGATGAGGAGTAGGTTGATAACCCACTTTCAAAAGTATTGATTACTGTCTGACGTCTAGAGTGTAAGTAAGGCGGGTAAAATACGTATATAATCTAGTTAAAATTAGGATAATACAGAATTGAAATATTTGTCAATAAAATTTAAATTTGGCATTCATTCAAAGTTCCAAAGATCGCCATGCCTTTTTAACAAAAAAAAAGACCTTCACCTGACTGCCGCAGGCAAAGATCGGAATAACAAACAAATCACTTACTGCTCTATAACATACTCCCCCCCTCTTAATGAGAAGCTGGATGTCCATAGCAGAGATGAATCATACCAAACTTCAAGATTACGCTGTTGTCTTTTCCTTTTTGACCATACTCCATAAACGTTCCAGTAAGGTAGGTCGTTGTTCACCTATAAGAAGCTCGTCCTCTTCTTCCTGGCCATACAATTTAATGCTCATCACCAGCCCGATACATGCCATATTAATGAGCAACGAGGTGCCTCCATAGCTGATAAATGGCAGCGTAATGCCCGTAAGCGGCATCAGCCCAAGGAAAGCACCAATATTTTCAAACACCTGATATAACAACATGCCGATAATCCCCACAATCACGACAGGTCCCGCCCGGTCTCTACAGTGTAAAGCGATTAACACCATACGATGAATGAGGATAAAATACATTAAGAGCAGAACAGATCCACCTACAAAACCAAACTCCTCGGCAATGACCACAAAAATGGAATCCGAATATGTATACGGTACACGCCCCGATTGAACAGATGTGCCTTGCATGTAGCCTTTGCCTGTTATGCCTCCCGAGCCTATGGCGAGACCCGCATTTTTCGTATGCCAGGAAGCTTTCGACGTTGCTTTATCCGGTACAAGCCAAGGATCAATTCGCTCGGCCCAGTGCTCCCGGTTCGCCTTTTCCAGAAAGGTAAAAATCTCATCGTGATATGACGTATATGCTTTGACGAATCCAAAAAAGGTTATCCCCACAATGGCAAGAGCAATTAGTGCATGCGACAACTTGATATTCCCTATCCATAACACAGCGGCCAGAATCACGATGTATCCAAGGGCGTTGCCCAGATCATTCTGAATCATTACGAGTGCAAAGGGAACGAACGTCCATAAACCAATAGGAACGATGTCTTTCCAGAAACGAAGCGTAGAATTTTTTCTTTTGACCAATACATGAGCCAGAAACAGAATCAAGATCATTTTAAACAACTCTGCCGGTTGAAAAGAAAGATAATCATTAATCTTTATCCAGCCATTCGCATTATTGATCGTGCCCCCTATGAAATTAACAAGAATCAACAGGACAATCCCAAACCCGTAAATATAAAACGCATATTGGATATACAGTTTATAATTGACCAATCCAATACCAATGAGGGCTACGAATCCAATTCCGTAAAACTGCAAGGTTTTGATATGATGATTGCCCAATTTCGGATCGGACTGAATCGCACTGTACACCGTAAATACACTCATGACCATAAGCAGCAGCAACACAAACAGAATAACCCCGTCCATCTTCTTCAGCATTCTCAGCATGTTCCCACGTATCCCCCTGAGGCTCAATACCCATTAATTATTTCCATTAGTCTTTAATATTACCATTGTATAGAATTGGAAGAGAAAATGGAAATCCGTCAAACAAAACAACGAAAAACCCTGAAACCCACAGATCTGTCTTGCTCCGATCTGTTGATTTCAGGGTTAACTTATATCGTATTCATTTGCAAAGAGTCTGTCCTAGGATAAAGACTATTGCTCCTGTTGCGTTGATTTGCGTTTAAATAGTTTCAATACCAACTCCGTAATGCTTGGCTGTTCTGCGGAACCGAGAATATCCTCGTTCTCTTCTGTATGCACTTTGATACTCATCACAAGTCCCATACTAAGCATGTTGAGAACAAGCGAGGTTCCCCCGAAACTGATAAACGGCAGTGTAATCCCTGTCAGCGGCATCAGACCAATGAACGGACCAATGTTGACAAAGATCTGGTAGAGCAGCATCGCTATAATACCGACAATTAGATATGGTCCTGCCCTATCCCTACATTCCAGTGCAATCAGCACCAGCCTGTGAATCAAGATAAAGTAGAGCAGCAGCAGCACCGATGCTCCAACAAAACCAAATTCTTCACCAATCTGCACAAAGATCGAGTCCGCGTAGGCCAGCGGCACCCGATTCGACTGAATCGTGGTACCTTCCATGTATCCTTTACCGCTAATACCTCCAGAGCCTATAGCCAACTTGGCATTGTAGGTCTGCCAGAGCACATCCCTTGACGTCTGATCCGGTACTAGCCAGGGGTCAAAACGATCTGCCCAGTGAGAGCGACCAATGTCCTTCAGAAATTTCACAATTTCATCATGATAATGAATATACGCTTGTGTTCCAGCGATCAAAGCGGTCACCGCTATGACAAACCCGATCAGGGCATGCGTGAATTTGATATTGCCTATCCATAGAAGCCCCACCAGGATAACGACATAGCTCAGCGCATTCCCCAAGTCATTTTGAAGCAAGACGAGCAACAACGGTGGAAGCACACAGAGTGAGATTGGGATGACATCTCGTCCAAAAAACAACGGCCTGTTTTTCTTCCTCGCCAGAAGCGCTGACAGGAAGACAATCAGACATAGTTTGAATAGCTCGGCAGGCTGCAAGCTCAGGCCAAATATGGATAACCATCCTTGAGCCCCGTAGTACTCCTTACCGATAAACATAACAAGAATAAGCAGTATCATGCCCACGCCATAAATGTATAGGTAATTTTTAATGATCAATTTGTAGTTAATCATAGACATTCCGAAAAACACAATAAAACCGATAATGTAAAAAATTACTGCTTTCTGGGGATAAGCCTCCCACTTCGGTCGGCCGAAGGTGGTACTATAAATCGACAAAATACTAATAGCCATCAGTATGAGCAATATAAAAACAATCGAATAGTCTATTTTTTTGAATTTATGCAGCATGTAGTTATGTTCCTCCAAGCATTCAGCAATCTTCGGTATATCTCATTGTAGAGGATTTCACGGCAAAAAGAAAACCCGTGGAACCTTACATTTTCGTCACCTGTTCCGAAGTACGAACACCCAGTACATGCCGTTCAATGCCTGCAAGGTCTGGCACGACGATAATCTCCGGCCAATATCCGGCCGATTCAAGCAGAGCTGCGATGTCCCCTGCCTGTCCCTGACCCAGCTCAAAACCGATGATCTGCGGCGGTGCAGGCAGCAGCGTAAGCTGCTCCAGCATGATACGGTACGGCCCCAGCCCATCGGGGCCGCCGTCCAGTGCCGTGCGCGGCTCATGATCGCGCACCTCGGGCTGCAACCCGGCGATATCCGCCGCCGGGATGTAAGGCGGGTTGGACACCAGGATGTCCACCCGTG
>NZ_LGRP01000101.1:0-540 GCF_001636635.1 Paenibacillus sp. O199 | reverse complement strand
TATTTGAATGTTTCCACTCGGGAAACGATTCTCCATAGAAAGGAGGTGATCCAGCCGCACCTTCCGATACGGCTACCTTGTTACGACTTCACCCCAATCATCTATCCCACCTTCGGCGGCTGGCTCCTTGCGGTTACCCCACCGACTTCGGGTGTTATAAACTCTCGTGGTGTGACGGGCGGTGTGTACAAGACCCGGGAACGTATTCACCGCGGCATGCTGATCCGCGATTACTAGCAATTCCGACTTCATGCAGGCGAGTTGCAGCCTGCAATCCGAACTGAGACCGGCTTTGTTGGGATTGGCTCCATCTCGCGATTTCGCAGCCCGTTGTACCGGCCATTGTAGTACGTGTGTAGCCCAGGTCATAAGGGGCATGATGATTTGACGTCATCCCCACCTTCCTCCGGTTTGTCACCGGCAGTCTATCTAGAGTGCCCACCCGAAGTGCTGGCAACTAAATATAAGGGTTGCGCTCGTTGCGGGACTTAACCCAACATCTCACGACACGAGCTGACGACAACCATGCACCACCTGTCT